>NZ_JBVHPY010000021.1:0-102401 GCF_055567695.1 Streptomyces sp. NPDC026417 | reverse complement strand
CCATCCCTTCTCCTGTTTACTCCCCCCCCCCCCCCCCCCTCCCCCCCCCCCCCCCCCCCCCCCCCCCCCCCCCCCCCCCCCCCCCCCCCCCCCCCCCCCGCGGCGATTCACGGTGCCGGGGCGTGTCTGCGACGCTCGAAAACGTGTACTGCAGAAGGCTGGCCGGCGGTCCCGCTCGGTCGGCCTACGGGGCGGCGGGCAGGACGTGGTCGCCGACCTTGTCGGTGCTGAGGCAGAGCGAGCAGACCACGGCGTCGTGGGTGGCGCAGGCGGCCAAGTCCGGGCGTTCGTAAGGCTGGTGGCAGACGTGGCAGTCGAGAACGAGGGCGCTCGGATTGCCGTCGGTTTCGAGCATGGGCTCGGCGATGCCGTCGTCGGTGCGGCGCAGGTAGTACCGGCCCTTGGTGATGATCGCCATCAGCGGAGTTAGGACGAAGGCGATGACGGCGGCGGCGACGGGGGAGTACGGCTGGAGCGTGTCGCCGAGCGCGTGGAAGTACGTCGCGATGGACAGCCCGGACGCGGCAACGAAGGCCACGACACCGACCGGGTTGACCGCGTAGAGCATGCCGCGGCGGAACTCGGGCGCCTGCGGGGAGAGTTTGAGCAGGTACTTGTTGACGCCGATGTCGGTGGCCACGGTGACGACCCAGGCGATCGCGCAGTTCGAGTAGAAGCCCAGGATGTCGTTGAGGAAGCTGAACATGTCCGCTTCCATCAGGGCGAGCGCGAAGCCGAGGTTGACCAGGACGAAGACCATGCGGCCTGGGTAGTGTTTGGTGATGCGGGTGAAGGAGTTGGTCCAGGCGAGCGAGCCGGAGTAGGCGTTCGTCACATTGATCTTGATCTGGCTGATCACGACGAGGACCACGGCCAGCGGGAGCACCAGCCAGGACGGCATCATCGCGTCGAAAGCGCCTTTGAACTGCTGGATCGGCTCGGGCGCCACGTCCGGCCCGACCTCGGCCAGGATGTACACGGCGAGGAAGACACCGATGGCCTGCTTGAGCGCGCCGAGCACCACCCAGCCGGGCCCGGCCATGATGACCGCGGTCCACCAGGTGCGCTTGTTCGCCTCGGTCTTGGGCGGCATGAAGCGCAGGTAGTCGATCTGCTCGCCGATCTGCGCGATGAGCGAGAGACACACGCCCGCGCCCAGCAGCACGGAGGCGGAGTCGACGCCGCCTTCGCCGTCGGTGCCGGCGTAGGAGAGGAAGCGGTCGACGGTGCCCGGGTCGGTGGCGATCAAGTAGACGAGCGGGCCGACCATCAGCAGCAGCCAGACCGGGGTGGTCCACACCTGGAGCTTGCTGAGCGCCTTCATCCCGTAGATCACCAAGGGGATGACCATCAGCGTGGAGACCAAGTACCCCAGCCACAGCGGCAGTCCGAGGCCGAGCTTGAGGCCCTGGGCCATGATCGAGCCCTCGAGGGCGAAGAAGATGAAGGTGAAGCTGGCGAAGATCACGCTGGTGAGGACCGAGCCGTAGTAGCCGAAGCCGGAGCCGCGGGTGATCAGGTCGAGGTCGATGTTGTAGCGGGCGCCGTAGTAGGCGAGGGGGAAGCCGGTGACGAAGATGACGACGGCCGCGACCGCGATCGCCACGAGCGCGTTGCCGGTGCCGTGCGCAAGGCCGATGCCGGCACCGATGGAGAAGTCGGCCATGTAGGCGATGCCGCCGAGTGCCGTCGTGGCGACGACCATGGGGGTCCAGCGGCGGTAACTGCGGGGCGCGAAGCGGAGGGTGTAGTCCTCCAGGGTCTCCTTGACCGCCTGGTCGGCAGCGTCCTTCGTCGTGCCTGTCGTGGTCTGTCGTGACTCGGTGGTGCTCATGGCACGCCTCCCGGTGGGGCTGGGTGCGGGTGCTGCGACGGAGTGGAGAGCCCCGTGTGGCGTCATCGGCAGGACGGGCAGCCGAAGGAGCCGTCATGAGTCGTTCCCGGCGGCCCTGTTGACGGCTCTGATCCCCACGGCAGGTCACGCTAGAGAGAGGGTGTTACCCCTGATGTGCGTTGTCGTGAACACGACGTTTCCCCCGTGCGTGCGCGGTCGGTCGTACCGTGCAGGAGTGGAGTTCCCAGCGGAAGGCGGGCGAGTCTGAGCCCGGGCGACGGAGGCGGACGAGGAGGACGACGCCCTTGCCCCTCGGGAGAGGGGTTCATGACCTCTGGGTTTGCTCAAGTCTGCAGTATCGCCGTGATCTGCGGGGGATGGTGATCTCATCAGTCGGGTTGTGGTCCTGCGGGTTGGTGTGCGGGCCACGAGGCAAAACGGGGGTGGCTTCGGTGGAGCTGTTGGTTGTGGTCGGCGGTTTCGTGGCGGTCGTCGGGCTGTACGGGGCAGTGCTGTGGGGGATCGACGCACGGCGTGAGCGGGAGCATGGCAGCAATAGCCACTGGCAGAACCCGGTCGACCCTGCCGATCACGGGGGTGGCGGATCCGGTCCGCTGTTTGTCGCGGGTGGAGGGGATGGCGGCGGTGGGGGCACTTCATGAGGTGGGGAGGCGCTCCATGGTCGGTGTGGGCGGATCCTCGCGCGTGAGACTCGATGTGCGGACTCACGCGTTGGTGCCGCCGCCCGGCGTGTGCCGGGCCGTCCTCTTCCACCTCATCACGCCGCGTCCATGACGAAGGCCCGCTGTCGTGTCGCCTCCCGGACGGCGTCTCGTCAGCAGGATGGCGCCTGTTGTCGTGAGAGCGAAGCCTGTCGCCGTCGCGGCGAGCGGAACAGTGTGGCCCAGGAGTTGTAGCCGGCCGCTCTCTCTTCTCGCCTGGCTGACCTGGTACTTCTGGGTGGCCTTGGTGAAGGTCAGGTTCGTGCTGTCCAGGAGGACGACGGCGTCCCGTGTCCCACCGGGGGCGCGGAGGGTGCGGCGGGGGCCGAGACGGGCGTAGAGCGAACGGCCCGTGCGCTGGTCGACGACCAGCCGTATGCCGTGGTTGGCGTACCACTCCTCGGCGAAAACGCGCCCGCTGCCCGGGCGTCCGACCAGGGCCCCTGGCACCAGTCGTGTGCCGGTCCTCGTCGCTGGGACGGCGCCCGTGAAGACGTACCCCCGGTAGCCGTGGATCCTTCGAGTGCCCTGGTAGTGGAGCACGACGGTGGCGCCGAGGGTGTTGTCCCACCAGTGGTAGGCCCGTTTCTGTACGTCGAAGGGGAACTTCAGGTAGGCCTCGCCCTCGTGGTAGCCCTTCTCCCCGCAGCAGTGCACGGGCTTGTTGGTCCGGCGGTCCGTCACCCACCGGCCGGTGACGAAGTCCAGGGCGTCGCGCGGGTCCGCGGCAGGGAGGGACTCCTCCGTGTCCACCGTCGTGACCACGTCCCAGACCGCCGCACCGCTGCGCTCGCCGGCCGCGACGTCGCCCCGCACGCGCTGCGTCACCGTGATCCTCCGGTCCGGGACGGTCCGGACCTCGTCGGCGTCGAAGACGCTCCCGGTACCGGTGTAGACGGCGGTCACGTCGATGTCGAGGGGGTTCACGGCAGCGTGCGGCCTGACGTACCACACGAGCATCGCCGCCAGGACGAGCAGGAAGACTCCGGGACCGAGCAGGAACAGCGAGAACGGCCAGGGCAGGGCAGTGCGGCGCATCCGGCACTCCAGAACTGGGCCGCCCGGCCCGCGGGCGGCGCGACGACGTGAGGACAGCGCGCACAGGTGTTGGCGGGGGACAGTAGACCCGCCGCGCCGCCGCGTCTACACATGGGGGTGACAACCCCGCGGCCCGTTCACACATCAGCGGACTCCGACTACGGCAGGGTCACAACTCCGCGGCCGCCGGCGGTCACAAGGTGCCGGTGGTCCGCCCTTCAGCGGCCGGCCGCCGCCAGCGCCGCGAGGACCGCGCGGGTGACACGGCTGATGTAGGCGTCGTCGGTGGGGCCGCCGACCGCCAGCATCCTGAAGTACAGCGGGGCGCCGAACAGGTCGACGGCCAGACCCATGTCGACGTCCCCCGGCAGTTCGCCCCGTTCGATCGCCTGGTGGATCAGGGTTGCCACGGCGGCGCGCCGGGGGGCCAGCACCGCGTCGTGGAGTGCGGCGCTCAGCGAGGGGTTGCGGGCGGACTCCGCCAGGAGATCGGGGATGATCCGGCCGACGAGCGGATGGCGGAGGTCGGCCACGGTATCCCGGACGAAGCGCTCGACGTCGTCGTGCAGCGAACCGGAGCCGGCGGTCACGGGGAGGTGTGCTGCTGCCGCCTCGGAGACGAGCTCCACCACCATCGCCTCCTTGGCGGGCCAACGGCGGTAGAGGGCCGCCTTGCCGACGCGGGCCCGGCGGGTCACGGCCTCCATCGACATCCGGGCGAACCCGGTCTCGGCCAGTTCCTCGAACACTGCCCGTCGGATCGTCTCGGTCACGGTCTCGCGCAGTACCGCGGAGCCCGTGGGCCTGCGGCCGACGTCGTTGCGGCTGGTCGGTTCCACTGCGGGAGATTAGCACTGGACGGAACGGTTGCGTTCCGTTGTGGCCGGGTGTACGTTCCGCCCCGAGATGCGAGACGGAACGGCCCCGTTCCGTTCTGTTCTGCTTCGAGAATGGAGCCCCGGTGACGTTCCTCCCAGGCTGCTTCGACTCCCTTGAACGCGACGGTCACACCAGCCGCGCGTCGGTGTTCTCTCCCGTGCCGCCCGGCCCACGCCCGGTCCGCGCATGACCGTCGCGACGGATCCGCGGGCGGACGCCCCGGACGGTACGCGCCGCCGGGCCCGCACCATCCTGGTCGTGCTGGCGTTGTTCATCGTCGTGAACGCCGCCGACAAGGCCGTACTGGGACTGACAGCCGAGCCCATCAAAACGGAACTCGGCCTGTCTGCAACGGAGTTCGGTACCATTGCCAGCAGTTTCTACCTTCTCTTCAGCCTCTCGGCCGTATCGGTCGGCTTCCTGGGCGACCGCATCCGCCCCCGGCTCCTGCTCGCGGTGCTCGCCCTCGTCTGGGCGGCGGCTCAACTGCCGATCCTCCTACCCGCCACCGGGTTCGGAGCGCTGGTCGCCACCCGGGTGGCGCTGGGAGCGGGCGAGGGGCCGGGCTTCCCACTGGCCAACCACACGGCGTTCACCTGGTTCCCGCCGAAGCGGCGGGCGCTGCCCTCGGCCGTCGTCGTGGCGGGGGGCGCCGGCGGCACGGTGCTGGCCGCCCCGCTGGTGGTTCTGATCAGCAACACCCTGGGCTGGCGTGCCGCGTTCGGCCTGCTGGGCGCCGCCGGCTTGGTGTGGACGCTGGTCTGGCTGCGCGTCGGCGGGGCCGGTCCCTACGCCGCCCACCTGGGCGGCCCCGACCCGGCGGAAGACCGCTCGACGACGGCCGACGGCCCGTCGGTCGACGAGACGGTCCCGGCCGGCGCGGAGAGTGAACGCCCACCAGTCTCTCTTCGGCGGGTCGTCACGACCGGCACCTGGCTCGGCGCGACCTTCTCCACCTTCGCGGTCATGTGGACGCTCTCCCTGGGATTCGCCTGGCTGCCGCTCTACCTCCAGGAGCAGGCAGGCTTCAGCGACGCCGAGGTCAGCGGGATCGTCGGGCTGCCCGCCCTGTCCATGGCCGTCCTGGTCCTCTCCGCGGGAGCCGTCGTGCACCGGTTGCTGCGCGGAGGGGTGGCCGCCCGGGTCGCCCAGGGACTCCTTGGCGCGGTGTTTCCACTGCTCGCCGGTGTGAGTCTCCTGCTGGCGACCCGGGCAGGTCCCACCGCACTGCTGCTGCCCCTGCTGGTTCTGGCGTTCTCCGCGGGCAACGGCCAGACCCCGCTGACCAACGCGGCCGTGGCCGACATCTGCCCCGCCCGACGGCGCAGCGCGGCCCTCGGACTGTCCTACGCTCTCGCCGCCCTCGCCAGTCTGCTCGCCCCCTACGTCACCGGGCGCATCATCGACGCCGCGCCCACCGAGGCGGCCGGCTACAGCCGGGCCTTCGACCTCACCGCCTGCCTGCTGATCGCCGGTGCCGTGCTCTCGGCGCTGCTGATCCGGCCGGACCGGGACGTCGTCGCCCTCGGCGCAGCACCTTCGACGCCGACAGACGGCCCTGCTGAGCTTCCTGCATCCGCGACCCCCGCCGACCTCGCGCCGTCCGCCCCACCCCCCGTCTCCCGCGCGTCCGCCTCGGACGCCGAGCCCTCAGCCAAGGAGTGATCCGGTGCTCGTAGACATCGCCGTCGTCCAAGGGGCGCGTACGCCGATCGGCCGGTACAAGGGAGCGCTTGCGTCGGTCCCCGCGCACCAGCTGGGCGCGCTCGTGATCCGCGAGGCGGTGGTCCGCTCCGGGCTGAGCCCCGAGAGGGTCCACGAGGTCGTCCTCGGCTGCGTGGGCCAGGTGGGCCCCGACGCCTTCAACGCCCGGCGGGCGGCCCTGGCCGCGGGGCTGCCCGTGACGACCACCGCATACAACGTCAACAGGTTGTGCGGGTCCGGTCTGCAGGCCGTCTGGGCGGCGGCCCAGAGCCTGGCGCTCGGCGACACGGACGTCGTCGTGGCCGGTGGCAACGAGTCGATGACCCGGCAGCCGCTGCTCGACTACGGCGAACGGGCTCCCGATGAGGTCCCGGGAGAGCCGGTGGTCGACGGGACGATGTCTCTGGTCACCGATCCCTTCGGGGGATATCCCATGGGCATGACCGGTGAGGTGGTGGCCGAGCGTTGGCGCATCTCACGAGAGCGCCAGGACTGGTGGGCCGCTGAAAGCCAACGCCGGGCGGCCGTCGCGGTCGCCGAGGGACGGTTCGAGGAGCAGATCGTGCCGGTGGTCGTCGGGGACGGGGTGGTGGAGCTGGACGAGCATCCGCGCCCCGGCACGACGGCGGAGAAGCTCGCGGGGCTGGCCCCGGTGTTCTCTGCGACCGGCACGGTGACCGCCGGGAACTCGGCGGGTATCAATGACGCCGCTGCCGCTGTGCTCTTGATGCGCACGGCCGATCTCGCAGCCGGGGCCGTCCCGTTGTGCCGGTTGCGCGACACGGTGGTCACGGGTCTGGAGCCGGAGATCATGGGCGTTGGTCCGGCCGAGGCCATCCGCAGTCTGCTGCGGCGCAACGGCCTCACTCTGGACGCGATCGACGTGGTCGAGCTCAATGAGGCGTTCGCCGCCCAGGTGTTGGCCGTCATGGACGAACTCAAGCTCGACCCCGAGCGCGTCAACCCCAACGGCGGGGCGATCGCCCTGGGGCATCCCGTCGGCGCCACCGGAACCGTTCTCCTGCTCAAGGCGGCACACGAACTGCGGCGGGTTGGCGGCCGGTTGGCGGTCGTCGCCCTGTGCATCGGCGGCGGTCAGGGCATCGCCGCCCTGATCGAGAACCCTGGCCACACGCGATGAGTGGGTATGTGT
This sequence comes from Streptomyces sp. NPDC026417, assembly GCF_055567695.1. Classification (NCBI taxonomy): domain Bacteria; kingdom Bacillati; phylum Actinomycetota; class Actinomycetes; order Kitasatosporales; family Streptomycetaceae; genus Streptomyces; species Streptomyces sp. NPDC026417. The sequence continues at coordinate 95,071 of NZ_JBVHPY010000021.1, read as the reverse complement.
GGCATCCGACGCCGGAGTTCACCGAGCACGGCAACATTGCGGTCTTCTGCCGCGCCAACGGCATCGATGGCGGCTACCGCGCCCTGCACGCCCGGTCCGTCGCCGATCCCGGGTGGTTCTGGGAGCGGGCCGCGGCGGACATCGGCGTCGTCTGGCACACCCCGCCGTCGCGGGTCTACGACGACTCCGGGGGCATCGCCGCCACCCACTGGTTCCCGGACGGGCGCACCAACCTGGTGGACTCCTGTCTCGACCGGCATGTGCGGCAGGGGCGTGGGCGGGCGCCCCCCCTGCGCTGGGAGCGGGAGGACGGCACGACGGGGGTCCTCTCCTACGAGGACGCGGCCAGCCGTAGTGCGCGGGTGGCGGGGGGTCTGCGTGCCCTCGGGGTGGGGGAGGGGGACCGGGTGGCGGGGTATCTGCCGCCCGGCCCCGAGGCGTTCCTGCTGTTGTTCGCCTGCGCGCGTATCGGTGCCGTGCTGGTGCCGCTGTTCTCCGGGTTCGGCGCCGAGGCCATCGCGGTACGGCTGGCCGACGCCGGTGCCCGGGTCCTGGTCACCGCGGGGGCAACGATCCGGCACGGACGCCGGCATGACATGGAGGCGGTGGCGCGCACGGCTCTCGGGAGGACCCCGTGCGTCACCCGTCTTGTCGTGGCCCGGCGAGAGTCGGGTGCGGTGGACGACGACGGCGCGCTGCCGGAGACCGGGCGGGGGCGTGGTGTGCCGGCCCGCGCGTCGGCGCCCCCACCGGTACGCACCGAGCCGCGGGAGGAGCCCGCCGACGCGGCGGGCCCCGTGACGACGAGTTGGCGCCGGCTCGCGGAGGGCCCGCCCACCGAGACGGTGTCCCTCCCCGCCGACGCCCCCTTCCTGCTGCTGCACACCTCGGGGACCACTGGTCGCCCCAAGGGCGCGATCCACACGCACGGCGGCTTTCCGGTGCAGGTCGGCAGCGAGACCCGGTACAACCTGGACCTGCGGCCGGACGACGTGGTGTTCTGGGTCACCGACCCCGGCTGGATCATGTTCCCGCTGGTCGCCGTCGGCGCCACGCTCGCGGGCGTGAGCCTCCTGGCGTACGAGGGCGCGATCGACCAGCCCGACACGACCCGTCTGTGGCGGCTGCTGGACGACCACGGTGTCACCGTCTTCGGCAGTTCGCCCAGCCTGTCCCGCACGCTCATGAGCCGTGAGCAGACGCAGCCGACCGCACCGTCGCGGCTGCGTCTGCTCGCCTCCACCGGTGAGCCGTGGACCGAGGAGGCGTGGCGCTGGTACTTCACCGAACTCGGCGGCGGATGCTGCCCGGTGATCAACATCTGCGGCGGCACCGAAGTCGGCGGTTCCCTGCTCGCGTCCGCGCCGACGCTGCCCCAGTCGCCGTGCGGTTTCGCCGGACCCTGTCTGGGGATCGACGCGGCGATCGAGGACGACCACGGCGGGCAGCCCCCCGAGGGACAGGCCGGCGAGCTCGTCGTACGGCAACCGTGGCCCGGCATGACCAAGGGGCTGTGGCAGGCGGAAGCACGCTTCGCCCGGACCTACTTCACCCGCAGGCCCGGGCGCTGGTCGCACGGCGATCTCGTCTCCCGCAGCGGCGAGGAATGGTTCGTCCACGGCCGGCTCGACGACGTCGTCAAGGTCGCCGGCAAACGCCTCGGGCCCGCCGAGGTCGAGGACGCCGCCGCTGGTGACCCGGCCGTCGCCGAGGTGGCCGCGGTCGGCATCCCGCACCCCGTCAAGGGCGAGACCGTGTGGTGCTTCGCGGTCCCCGTGGCCGGGCGGCCGTTCGGCGCGCCGGAGGCCGAACGCATCCGCGCCCGGGTGGCGGACGCGCTGGGTGGCGCGTTCCGCCCCGGCCGGGTGGTGGCCGTCCCCGCCCTGCCCAGAACCCGCAACGGCAAGGTGATGCGGCGGCTCCTCCGCGGCCTCGTCACCGGTGAGGCACCGGGTGATGTGACCGCACTCGCCGATCCGGCCGGCCTCGACGCGATCCGTACCGCCCTGCAGGACCACCAGTGAGAGCGGGCCGAGTGCCTGCCGACCGAAGGAGTCCCATGCCGACGATCGACATCCTCCTGCCCGGCTTCGCCATCGACACCGACCAGGGCTACCCCGCGTTCTGCGGAGTGTTCCTGGTACGCGGCCCGGACGCGGCCGGACGGGACCGGAACATCCTCGTCGACGCCGCCCACGTCGGCCGCCGCCCCTTCCTGTGGAACGCGCTGGCCGTGCACGGGCTCACCGCCGGCGACATCGACACCGTTGTCCTCACGCACGCCCACTGGGACCACGTCCAGAACATCGATCTGTTCCCGCAGGCCACTCTTGTCCTGCACCCCGACGAGCGGCGCTACGCGCACACCCCGCATGCCAACGACTGGGCCACGCCCTCCTGGACGGGCCTGCTCCTGGAACAACTGTCCGTCCGCGAGGTCACCGACGGTGAGGACATCATCCCGGGCGTCGAGGTCATCGGCCTGCCCGGACACTCGCCCGGCAGCATCGGCGTGGTCGTCCGCACCGACCTGGGGCGCGCCACGATCACCGGTGACGCCCTGCACTTCGCGTACGTGGCCCGTACCGGACGGAATCCGCTGGTGTTCTGGGACGCCGAGCAGGCCGCATGCAGCATCGAACGGGTGCTGACGGCGTCCGACGTGATCTATCCGGGCCACGACCGGCCGTTCCGGCTCACGGCGGACGGCGGCATCGACTACCTGGAGCCCTTTGCCCTCACGCTGACCGGAGTCCGGCCCGACACCCGGGGACTGCACTTCGCCGACGGTTCTTCCCGCCCGCTGTGGGTGATGCCCGGTGTGGAGGAGCAGCGCACGCTGTATGAGAAGAACGCCGACTCCGCCACCCGGCGGATCAGCCGGGTGCCGCGCGTGGTGGGTCCGGCCGCGCCGACAGCGGGGCCAGAAGCGAGGTGAGCCGGTCGAAGAACGGGTCGGGTGCCTCCCGCGGGAAGAAGTGACCGCCGGGGACGGTCGTCCTGCGGAACGAGTCCGTGTACTGCGCCCAGGCCCCGACCCCGTCGGGGGTGACGAGGGGGTCGTCCGCGCCCGCGAACGCCTCGACATGTACCGGCAGCCGGGCCCGTTCGTCGTCCGGGTCCGGCAGCCCCGCCCGGTGGGCGGTCGCGCAGATCCGCAGGTCGTCGCGGAGGACGGGCAGCAGCACGCGCAGCCAGTCCTCCCGGTCGAGGAACTGAGGGCTGAGGCCGCCGAACTCGACCAGCAGCCTGGCGAGTTCCCGGTCGTCGTACTCGTCGGGTGGCGGCAGCGTCGATGAGACGTGCGGAGCCGCGTACGCCCCGAGGAACAGGACCTCGGGCGGCCGGCCGCCCGCCCGCAGCCGGGCCGCCGCCAGCGCGAACGCCACCATGGCTCCCATACTGTGGCCGTAGGCGGCCCAGGGGCCCGCGTCGAGCAGGGGCGCGAGTTCGAGCCCGAGCGCCTCGACGGCCTCGCCCGCGTCCCGGAAGCGGGGCTCGCGGTAGCGCGCCTCGCGCCCCGGCAACTGCACCGGCAGGACGTCCACGCCCGCCGGCATGCGGGCGGCCCACGAGCTGAAGAAGGAGGCGCCGCCGCCCGCGTGGTGGAAGCAGAACAACCGGAGCCGGGCGTCCTCGCGGGGCGTCCGGCCGAGGCAGGACACGGCGGCCGCGGCGGTCATACGGGGGCTCCGCACGAGGTACCGGCCAGGCGGCGGCGGGCGCGCAGCAGCCGGGCCCGGACCGAGGCGGCCCGGCGTACACCGCTCGCCGTGCCGATCATGCGCAGCGCCTGCGACAGCAGCCACAGCCTGGTCTCCGCGGCCTGCTCGGGCCGGCTGCCGAGGGTGTCGCTGTGGACCAGGCGCAGGTGCGGCACGGTCCGTTGCAGCAGTTGTACGTCGGAGGGCGGCGCGACGGCGTCGTCGCGGCCGGCCGCGCAGGCGAGCGGTGTTCGGAGCAGGGTGAGCCGCTCTTCGTCCAGGCCCCAGTCGGCCAGGGCGGCGGGGAGCCGGTCCAGCGGGGTGCGGGTCGCGTGCGAGAGGGCCAGTGCCGTCAGGCGGGGCAGTGGGGTTCCGCGCGCGGCGCGGGTGAAGAAGTCACGCACCGGGGCCGCGGCGGTGGCCAGCCCCCGGACGCGGTCGTCCTCCAGCGCGTACCGCAGCGCCAGGTGCCCGCCGAAGCCCAAGCCCACCACGCAGGTCCGGGAGGCGTCGGCGGCCTGGCCGAGCAGGTCGAGGAGATACCTCAGCATGCGGGTGCTGTCCGTTCCGTAGGTGAGGAGGTTCTCGCCCACGCCGGGCAGCTCCGTGACCACGACCGCCGCGCCGAGCCGGTCGGCGTCCGCGAGGAGCGGCGCCCACTGCTCCTTCGTGGAAGTGACGCCGCCCAGCACGAGGAGCAGCGGGAGGCGGTCGCGCCGCGACAGCCCGGCCGCCCAGCACGCGAACCCCGATCCCTCGAAGGGCAGGTCGATCCGGGAGATCCCGCGCACGCGGGTTCGCCAGCGGTCGAAGGCCGCCACGGCGCCGCTCTGGGCGGCCTGCCGCGCGGGCCCGTCCACGTAGGGGAAGCGGGCCATCGTGTAGTGGCGCACCGCGTCCAGGTCGCGGCCGCGTGCCTCGGCGGCCTGGGCTAGGGAGGACCACTCGTGGGTCCAGTCGCCCGGGCCCCCGTCCTTGGTGTCCGGGCGCAGCGAGCGCAGCACCCGGTGGACGACGTCCGCGGGAACGCCCTGGGCGTAGGCGTGGGGCAGGGCTGATGCGCGCAGCTCGGAGAGGGGAATCATCGTGCGGCTCCCTTCTTGTCGGGGAGGCCGGCCGGTTCGGCGGCCCGGGGCGTCGCGGGGGCGCGTGTCCCTGTCCCGGTGGGGCCGCCCGCTTTTGTTCTCGGCCTGCGCGCGGTGGCGACGAGGCGGGTGAGGCCGTCCCGCAGCGCCCGGCCGAGCCCCGGGGAGAGGAGGAGGTCCACGGGGGTGTCCGGGAGCAGGGCGTGCAGGTGCCGGTCCGTGCCGGGTCCGGCCTGTTCGGCCACCGGGTCGCTGCGGTGCCCGGTCACCGGTTCACCACCTCGTACATCTGACGGAACGTCCGGGTCTCCAGCAGGTCGACCACCGGGACGCGTCCACCGACGAGGGTCTCCACCACGGTCACCAGCCGTAGGAGCAGTACGGAGTCCCAGTCGGCGAAGTCGTCCAGCGGGCGGTCCAGGTCCCCGGGGCCGACCTGGAGGCCGAGTTCCTCTTCCAGGAGGGTGCGGAATGCGTCGATGTCGGCGAGGGCGGTGGTCATACGGGATCTCCGTCGAACGGCCCGAATGCGGCGTGCAGCAGCAGATGGGCGGGGGCGGGTGCGGGGTCGGCCAGGTCGTGCCGGAAGACGACGGCGTTGCGGTCGTCCGGGTCGGTGCCGGTGACGGCGAAGCCGTGCTCGGCGTAGAAGGAGGCGAAGGCGGAGTTGCGCGGGGAGGGCGCGTAGCGGCCCGTCACGGCGCGCGCGCCGGTGTTCCGGGCGTGCTGCAGCACCGCCGCCACGCAGGCGCTCTCGATGCCTCGGGAGAACACCCGGCAGGACAGTACGAAGTTGTCGATGCGCAGTACCTCGGCGTCGCGCCGTAGGAACAGGGCGCCGACCAGCCCGTGGTCGCCGAACCGGTCGCGTGCCCGCACCGCGATCACCTGCCGGCCCGCCTGCCGCATCCGGGCCGTGACCGCGGGCACCTGGAGGCGCTCGGTGGCGAGGTGGAACTGGTTGGTGCGCAGCGTGAGTTGGGAGACCCGGCCGATCTCGGACTCCTGCGGCGGCCGCAGGGCGACCTCCAGCCCGATCCCTTCGAGATAGTCCTGGTAGGAGCCGAAGTCCTCGCGGAAGTCCTGCCGCAGTGCTTCGGTGCGGTAGCGTCCGGCGCGTTCCAGGTCGGCTTCGGTGAGCTCGAACAGGTCGAACCAGCCGTCGGCGAGCAGCGCCGAGGGATGCAGTGCGGGCTCCTCGTCGACCCGGACGACGGCGACTTCGGGCAGCTGCTCGGCGACCAGGCCGCATTCGAAGGGGCTGTCGTCGACGAAGACGAAGCTGTCGAGGCCGAGCCCGAGCCGGTCGGCGATGTCACGGAGATTGTCGTGCTTGGCTTTCCAGTTGGCGTTCACCCGCACGAAGGCGTCCTCGCGCAGCACCATGGCGGGATGGCCGCGCAGCATCTCGTGCACCGCGTCGGAGTCGTTCTTGCTGCTGACGGCCAGCAGCAAGCCCTGCGAGGCGAGTTGCCGGAGGACCCGCTGGAACTCCTGGAACGCCTCACCCTTGAGGCCGGCTCCGAGCTCCACACCGGCGGGTCCGTCCTCGCCCAGCACCCCGCCCCACAGTGTGCCGTCCAGGTCCAGCACCAGACACTTGCGGGTGCGGCCCAGCCGGGCGCGTGCGACATGGGCGGCCTCGCGGGCGTAGGCGGCGAGCAGCGCGTCCGACAGCCGGGCCCGCGCGTACTGGGCGGTGCGTGCGTCCCAGGCGGGAACGCCTTCGGCGATCAGCGGATCGAGATCCACCGTGACCACGCCGGGATGCTGCTCGGCGAGGAGCAGCAGCCCGCGGTTGAAGTCCCGCCACACCGCGCCGAGCCGTGCCCGGGAGCGCAGGTCGAGAAGCTGGTGGCTGTGACGGCGGGGCAGCGGCACGGTGTTGAGGACCAGCAGGCCGTGCCCGGACTCCTGGTGGACGCGCACCGCGCCGGCGATGAGGGACAGCCGGGCGCGGGCGGCGGCCTCGACGTCCTCCACCCGCCAGGGCACGGTCACGTCGTCGAACACCGTGTGCGCGTCGAGCAGGCACAGCGTCAGCTGCGGCTGGTCCTCGCCGGCCGCCGCCGGCCTCATCAGGTCCTGGAGATACGAGCCGTAGGGGCTGACCTGTGCTTCCAACAGCAGTCCGTGGCGCGCCAGTTCGGCGGTCAGGGGGGCCACGAGGGGAGCCACCGTGGAGTGTCCCGTGACCTTGACGGTGACCACTGGCACGTCGGTGTGACGGCAGACTTCCTGGGGGTCCAGCCGAGCGAGCAGCTGCCCGGCGGCCGGCAGGTCTCCCGTCGGCATACGGGCCAGCAGGGTCCTGACCCGCCCGTACTCGGCGGCCAGGACGCCCGCCCGGTGCAGGGCGCGCAGGGCCGGCAGGGCGCCGGGGTCCAGCCAGGTGGCGGGCGTGTCGGCGACGCGGTTCTCGGTCTCGGTCATGAACGCTCCAGTGCGAGACCGGACTTGATCCACTTGCTGGACTCGATGGCGACTGCGATCGCGCGCCCGGGGCCGTCCCACTGCCGCAGCAGCTCGTCGAGCTGGAGGAACGGCAGGGCGTTGCCGTTGTTGCCGACGGTGCGCACCACGTTGACGCGGCGGGCGTCCGGGGCGGGCATGCCCGCGGAGATGCGGTCGCTCATCCGGCCGGAGAGCTGTGGGGGCAGCAGGAAGTCCACTCCGTCGGCGCCCCAGCCGAGGTCGTCCAAGAGCTCCCAGAAGGTCTGCTGTGCCATGACCGGTACGGCCTCCTCGATGGCCTTGTAGTCCTCGAAGACCGCGGCGCGGTCGCTGTACCGGTCGCCCAGCCCGAACCAGTCGATGACCTGGCCGGGCTCCCGGCCCAGACCCACCAGCCGGTTGAGGACCTGGCGGATCTCGATGCCGTGGCCCAGGGCTTCGGTGCTCAGGACGGCGGCGCCGGCCCCGTCACCGAACAGGACGTAGTTGACGAGTTCGGCGGAGGTGCGGCTGCCGGGGTCGAAGTCGGTCTCCAGGTGCTTGGCGCAGACGTCGCCGCCGATCACCAGCACGGTCGCGCAGCGCCCGGCCAGCAGGAGGGTGCGGGCCACGTCCAGTGCCTGGATGGCGCCCGCGCAGCCGGACTGGAGCTGGTAGGTGGGGACGTTGTCGATGCCGAGCCGGTCGGCGACGAGGTTCACGGTGGCGGGCATCAGGTGGTCCGGGGTGGCCGTGCCCATGACGACGCAGTCGACGTCGCCCGGTTCCAGGCCGGCTTCCGCCAGGGCCCGGTCGGCGGCGGTCGTCGCGATGTCGGCCAGGCTGTGGCGCACCTGGCCGGTGGCGAGATCGACGGCGAAGTACCGGCTGACGTTGCCGATGAACATGTCGGCCCAGGTCGCGTCGACCCCGACGAGTTTCGCCAGGGTCGCGTTGTCCACCGGGTCCCCGGGCAGGCAGGTGCCGACGGAGGCCAGGTATGCGGTGGGAGAGGACATCAGCGGTTTCCTTCCGCGGTGGCGGGTTCAGCGGCGGCGCCGCCGTCGGTGAGTCGACCGCGCAGGTACCCGACGAGGTCGGCCAGGGTGCGCAGGTGGGCGAGGAGGTCTTCGATCGGGAGCGGGCCGAGCTGTGGCAGGGCGTCCTCGATGCGGGTCTTCAGTTCCATGACGCGGATCGAGTCGAAGCCGAGGTCCTCATGCAGCCGGTCGTCGTCGCGCACCTGCCGTGGGTCGTGCCCGCCGACCCGGCACACCAGACGGCGTGTCAGGGCGGCGAGAGGGTCGGGCGGATCTCCCGCCCGGGTCGGCGGGCACTGGTCCCCGCGGTCCGTGCCACTCGGTACCGCGGAGGTGTCCGCACCGCTGGGGGCGGGCGGCGCGGACGGTTCGGGGTGCTCCGGCGCGGCTCCGGAGCGCCAGGAGCGGAACGACTCGTCGAACAGGTACGGCGGCAGCCGGCGGGGCACCCGGTCCGCCTCGGCGTACAGCAGGTCCCAGTCAGGGGTGAGTCCGGCGCCCCACAGTTCTCCGAACAACTGCTGAGGGCGGTGCCCGGGCGCGTGGTCTCCGGGATGGGCGCTGTGCAGGCTCACGGTGTGGCCGCCGTCGGCTTTCAGCCGCGACAGCAGCGGGGTGAGGATGGCACGCGGGCCGATCTCCACGACGTGGCTGACGCCGGCGGCCAGGAGAGCCTCGGCGGCCTCGGCGAACCGTACCGGCTCGGTGATCTGCCGGGCCCAGTAGTCGGCGTCCATGGTTTCCGGACAGGTCAGTTCACGGCCGTGGACCGTCGAGAAGACGGGGAGGAGGGGAGGCCGGTCGGCAACCTCCGCGCACACGCGCCGGAAGTCCTCGACCACGGGTCGCATCAGCGGCGAGTGGAAGGCGTGGGTGACGGCCAGCTGCCGTGCGGCCACCGAGCGCTCCGTCAACTGCTGTTCCAGCGAAGCAAGTTCGTCAAGGTCACCGGCGACCACCGTGCGGCGCGGTCCGTTGACGGCGGCCACGCCGAGCCGGCTTCGTTCCACCAACAGCGCCTCGACCTCGTCGGCGCCCAGGCTCACCGCCAGCATCCCGCCGTCCTCGGGGAGCTTGTCCATCAGCTCCCCGCGGCGGGCCACCAGCCGGGCCGCGTCGCCCGGGTCCAGGGCGCCGGCCGCGCAGGCGGCGGCGAACTCGCCGATGCTGTGCCCGATCACGGCCGACGGGGTGATGCCGGCCTCGGTCAGGACGGCGGCCAGCGCGTATTGGACGGCGAACAGGGCGGGCTGCGCCAGCCTGGCGCGGTGGGCATCGGTGTCGCCGTCGAGCACCAGGTCGCGTACGGACCTGCCGACGTGTGGGGCGAGCAGCTGGTCGATGTCGTCGAGGTGACGGGCGTAGGCGGGGCTGGAGCGGTACCAGGAGGCGGTCATCCGCGGATGCTGGGAGCCCTGCCCGGTGAACGCGAACGCCACCGAGGGACCGCGGCGCCCGCCGTCCACCCGCGCGGACTGCTCGGCGCGTCCCGCCGCCAAGCGCAACCCGGCCACCAGTGTGGGCAGATCGGTCGCGGCCACGGCCGCCCGGTACCCCATCCGCGACTTGACGCGGTTGCTGCTCCAGCACAGCTGGGCCAGCTGGTTCTCCGGACGGCGGGCGAGCGCGTCGGCCTGTGCCAGCAGGTTCGCCCGCAGCCGATCCGGCGTGCGGGCGGAGACGGTGAACACGCCGGGTGCCGGGCGGGGACTGCGGTGCACCGAGCGGGGAGCCGAGGCAAGCACCGCGTGGGCATTGCTGCCGCCCATGCCGAAACTGCTCACCGCCGCGTGCACGGTGCCCGACGGCAGCCTGAGCGGTGACCTCAGCAGCGACAACCGGCGTGTCGCGAGATCCAGTTTCGGGTTCTCGTCATCGGCGAACCTGCTCGGCGGCACCGTGCGGTGGTGCAGCGCCAGGACGGCCTTGATGAGTCCGGCGATTCCCGCCGCGCCCTCCGCGTGCCCGAAGTTGCTCTTCACGGAGCCGAGCGCGACGCTGCCGCCGCTGCGGCCGCTGGTCAGTTCACCGAGGGCCTGCGCCTCGATGAAGTCGCCCAGCAGGGTGCCGGTGCCGTGCGCCTCCACGAAGCGAATGTCGTCGGCGGTGACGCCGGCCCGCCGCCACACGGACTCGATGAGCTGGTGCTGCGCCCACCGGTTGGGTGCGGTGATGCCATTGCTGCGCCCGTCCTGGTTGATGCCGGTCTCCTTCAGCACGGCGTACACCGGCTGGCGGTCCGCCAAGGCGTCAGCGAGCCGGCGCAGCACCAGCACCGCCACGCCTTCGGCCCGGCCGATTCCGTCGGCGGCGGCGCTGAAGGGTTTGCAGCGGCCGTCCGGTGCCGAGAGGCCGGCCTGTGTGTAGAAGATGTTGATGACCGGCGTCATGATCAGGTTGGTGCCGGCGGCGAGCGCGTGGTCGCACTCGCCGGCGCGCAGCGAATTCACGGCCAGGTGGACGGCGACGAGGGAGGAGGAGCAGGCGGTGTCCACGGCCAGGCTCGGACCTTTGAGGTCGAGGTGGTAGGAGACGCGGTTGGCGCCCATGAAGTAGCCGTTTCCGGAGCCGTGGCGGGCGGTGATCCGGTCGTAGTCGGCGAGTTGCAGGAAGGCCCACTCGTTGGCCATCACGCCGACGAAGACTCCGGTGTCGGTGCCGGCCAGGTCCTGCGGGGCGAGCGCGGCGTCCTCGATGGCACGCCAGGAGCTCTGCAGCAGCAGGCGTTGCTGGGGATCCATGGCGGCGGCCTCGCGCGGTGCGATCCCGAAGAAGCCGGGGTCGAAGGCGTCGGGGTCGGCGAGGAACCCGCCGCGCACGGTGTTGCTGCGGCCCGGGGGCCGGACTTCGGCAGCGCTGTGTCCCGTGCCGGGTGCGGCACCGTGGTGGCGGTCGGCGTCCCAGCGTTCGGCGGGCACCCGCTGGGTGCCGTCGCGTCCGTCCATGAGGAGTGACCAGTACTCCTGGGCGTCGCGGGCTCCGGGGAAGCGGCAGTCGAGGCCGACGACCGCGATGGGTTCGCGTGCGGTCATGAGGGCTCCTGCTGGTGCTTGGCCTTCTCGGCCAGGAGGTCGGCGAGATGGTCGGCGATGGCGTGGACGGTCGGGTAGTCGTAGGCGATGGTGGGCGCGACCGCGATCCGGTGGTGTTCCTCGATCTCCCCGCAGATGCTGATGGCCGCGACCGAGTCGATGCCGTAGTCGGCGAGGGGGGTGTCGGGGTCTATGTCGTGGGCTGCCCGGTGCAGGTGGAAGGCGACGCGCTTGGTCAGCCACGCCTCGAGGTCGGCGGCGTCGTCGTGCGTCAGGAAGCCGTTCAGGAGGCGGGAGGTGGTGCCTGTCACGTGGGCGGAGCTCATGGCGGCTTCTCTCTTCGGGTCTCGGTGGCGGAAGGGGCGGGTGTCTGCGCCGGCTGCGCATGCGCGGTTCGGCAGCGGTTCGGAGCACGAACCGGGGAAGCGGGTGCCGGTGCCGGCTCCGGAGCCGGTCTCAGTGGTGGGGCGCCCCGGCGGCGGTGGGCTCGGGTGCCGGGTCCGCGGCGGGCAGAAGGGCGGCGACGGCCGGTTCCAGGTGTTGGTGCAGCACGGGCAGCGCGCCGTCCAGGAACATGCGCCGCATGAGAGTCCGTTGGGTCTTGCCGCTGGTGGTTTTGCGGATCACGCCGGGGCGTACCAGCACCACGTTGACGGTGGACAGCTGGAACTGGCGGCTGAGGAATGCCCGCACCGAGGCTGCGAGCGCGGCCAGCCCCGCCGCGTCACCGGCCGCGTGCGGCCTCAGTTCCTGCACCACGACCATGTGGGTGCGATCGGAGGTCTCGTCGGTGACGCAGAACACGGCTCCGCCGCCGCGCCGGAAGGCGTCCGCGGACTCCTGGACGGCCTGCTCGATGTCCTGTGGATAGAGGTTGCGGCCGTTCTGGATGAGCATCTCCTTGATCCGCCCCGTGACGTACAACTGGCCGTCCAGCAGTGCCCCGAGGTCGCCGGTGCGGAAGTAGCCGTCCCGGCCGTCGGCCGTCGACGCCTGGAAGGTCTCGGCGGTGAGCGCGGGTCGGTTCCAGTAGCCGGCCGCCACCGACGGCCCGCGCAGCCAGATTTCGCCGACCTGTCCTCCTGGCAGGACCCGCAGGGTCATCGGGTCGACGATCAGGACCTCGGTGTCCTGCGGGCGGCCGCAGCTGACGAGGGTGCGGGTGGGACGGTCGGTGCGGGCGGGCCGCAGCTCGTCCTGCTCCAACGCGTGTGTGTCGACGCTGAGTTCCAGGTGCGGAGCGTCGGGGTCGTCACCGGAGACGAGGAGCGTGTTCTCGGCCAGGCCGTAGCAGGGCAGTACGGCCTGGGGGCGAAGGCCGTTTCCCGCGAAGCGCCCGATGAAAGCGCGCAGGGTGTCGGCGCGCACCGGTTCGGCTCCGTTGAGTGCGACCCGCAGGCTGGACAGGTCCAGCCCCGCGGACTGCTCCTCGGTTACGCGTCGTACGCACAGTTCGTAGCCGAAATTGGGTGAGGCGGTGCCCTCCACCCGGTAGTCGTGGATCATGCGCAGCCAGCGGACCGGCTGCTTGATGAACGAGATCGGTGACATTTGCACGCTGGTGCCGCCCACCCACAGCGGCTGGAGCGTCATGCCGATGAGGCCCATGTCGTGGTAGAGGGGCAGCCAGCTCCCCGCCACAACGCCTTCGGGTGTCTTCATGGCCGCGCGGATGGACTCCTGGTTGGCGGCCAGGTTGGCGTGGGTGACCATCACGCCTTTGGGTTCGCTGGTGGAACCGGAGCTGTACTGGAGGAAGGCGACGTCGGTGTCACGCACTGGGGGCGGGGTCCACAAGTCGGGGTCCACGCCGTCGTCCTCGCCGGAGCCGGTGGCCAGGCACGCCACGTCCTGTTCTCCGGTGGCGGCCAACCAGGCACTGATGGCCTGCCGGTAGCCGGGCAGCGTCAGCACTGCCCCCACTTTGGCGTCCTGGAGGATGCCGCTGACCCGGGCCAGGCGTTCGCCGGGCTCGTCGGGCAGCGGGGCGGGGATGGCGGTGCGGCCCGCGTAGAAGCAGCCGAGGAAGGCCGTGACGAAGTCCAGGGTCGGCGGGTAGAGCAGTAGCACCGGGCGGCGGGGGTCGCCCTTGGACGCGTCGCGCAGGCGGGCGGCCACGAGGCGGGCCCGGCGGTCCAGTTCCGCGTAACTGAGTTCCTCGGCCCGCATGTCCGGGCCGTCCTCGTGCAGGTAGATGAACGCGGCACGGTCGGGGTGGTTTCGGGCGCCTGCGCGTACGGCGTCCGTCATCGTTCGGTGGTCAGGCTGGTGCGGCACAGACAGTCCTTTCCGCGGTCGGTGACCGGTGCGATGCAGCGCCTCGGAAGGCACCGAGTGCCACCGGTGTGTTCAGCCTTGAGGTGCCGTGAAAAGCAGACGTAAAGCCAAAATTGGTGCGCACGTCACGGGTTCGGGGTTCTCGGGACGGCCGTCACCCGAACCGATACAACGGTGTGTGCACGGAACGGCACGATCAGTGCTGGCACGCAGTGCCTGCCGAACCGATGAAGGAGGCCGCCCCGATGACGGACAGGGACCGGGTCTGCGAGGAGAAGGCAGGCAGAGGTCGCGTCCCCGACGCGGGCCCGCTGCCCGAGGCTCTCGACGCGGGCCGGCCGTACGGTGCCGGTGACGCGGGCCCGCTGCCCGGGAGCCGGGTGCCGGGCGAAGGGATGCTCGCGCCCGGGCCTGTGCCCGCCTCGGACCGGCACGCGGTCCAGGAGGCCGTAAGGCGGCGCGGCCACGTGGTCTGCCACGGCCGGCTCGGTGACTGGGAAAGGAGCGCCCACGCCGGGTCCGCGCTGCGTGCGGTGCTCGGTCCGGACTGGAACCGCTACCACGCGGCCCGTGAACCCCTTGTACGGGCACGGCTGTTGGGCTCCCGGCTGCTGCTGCGGTACACCGTGGCCGTGGTCAGCGGCACCGATCCGGACCGGGTGGTCGTGGACCGTGACGACCGCGGCCGGCCGGTGCTCCTTCGACCCGCCGGGCTGGATGTCAGCATCAGCCACACGTCGGACCGATTGGTGGTCGGCGTCGCACGCGGTCGCCGGATCGGAGTGGACGTCGAGGCGTGGGACCGTCCTCTGCTGGCGGCCGGACTCGCCGAGAGGTTCTGTCACCCGCTCGAACTGGCGGAGTTGCACGCGCTGCCACCCGCCGAGCGGAACCCGGGGCTGGTCCGGCTGTGGACGCTGAAAGAGGCGTACACGAAGGCGCTCGGCGTGGGACTGGCACTCGATTTCCGGCGCCTGCGCCCTCGGCCCGGCCCCCGGGACGGTACCTGGGGGCTGGGGGCCACGGCACCGGGCTGGGACCTGCGCTGCGACCGAGTCGAAGGGGGCTTCCTGATCGCCGGGGCGGTAGAGCCGTACGGGGTAGGGCGCGATGCACAGACGGGCGCCGCGGCGAGGCTGTGATGTGCGGCGACAGCCGTGACGCCGGCGGTGCGCGCTGTGCGGAGGGTGCGGGGCGGGCCGGCGGCAGCACGAACCGTACGCGGTGCGCTCGGGGCGGGCTCGGCGATTGAGGCGGGTCTCGGGGCCCAGTGGCCGGTCGGGCGGACGAGGCGCCGTCCGCCCGACCGCCGAGCAATCGAGTCAAGTCTGTATCGATACACCGTTGACTCGATTGGTGGGCGGGTCTAGCGTCGACGGGACACGGCACAAGCACGGCACCCGGCTCACGCACCCCCTCTTCCTTCCGAGGAGCGGTATCCGTGACAACTCAGCCCCGCCCCAAGCCCGTCGAGCAGCCCACCCAGTCCGCCCACCCGCACCGGTGGCGCGTCCTCGCCGTCCTGCTGGTGAGTCTCCTGCTCGTCGTCCTGGACACGTCGATCCTGAACGTGGCCCTCAAGACGCTCGCCGAGCCGGCACCGACCGGCCTCGGGGCCACGCAGAGCGAGCTGCAGTGGTCGATCGACTCCTACACCCTCGTCTTCGCCGCCCTGCTGTTCACCACCGGCCTCCTCGCCGACCGCTGGGGTCGCAAGCGCACCCTGCTCGCGGGACTCGCCGTCTTCGGCGGCTGCTCTCTGTGGTCCGCCTCCGCGCAGAGCGCAGGCGAACTCATCGTCGCCCGGGCGGGACTCGGCGTGGGCGGCGCCCTCGTGCTGCCCGCCACCCTCGCGATCATCATGGCCGTCTTCCCGCCCGCCGAACGCGCCAGGGCCATCGGCGTCTGGGCGGGGGCGGCCGGGCTGGCCGTCGCGTTGGGCCCCATCACCGGTGGCGCGCTGCTCGAACGGTTCTGGTGGGGCTCGGTGTTCCTCATCAACCTGCCCGTCGTCGCGGTCGGCGCCATCGCCGCGGTGCTCGTCGTGCCCGAGTCGCGCGATCCTCGAAGTGCCGGCTTCGACCCGCTGGGCGTCACCCTGTCCGTCGCGGGCCTGGCCGTCCTGGTCTACGGCGTGATCAAGGGCGGCGAGTCCGACGACTGGACTCGCGCCACGGTATGGGGTCCGATGCTCACCGGCCTTGCCGTGCTGGCCCTGTTCACCCTCTGGGAGCGCCGCTGCGCACGTCCCGCCCTGGACCTCGCACTGTTTCGGGATCGCCGCTTCTCCGCCGCCGTGGCCGCGATCGGCCTGATCTTCTTCGCCCTGCTCGGTGCGACCTTCTTCCTGGTGTTCTACCTGCAGAGTGTGCGGGGCTGGAGCCCGTTGGAGGCGGGCTGCCTGCTGCTGCCTCTGGCGGTGGCCCAGTTGGCCTTCTCGCCGCCGGCGACACTGGTCGCCAAGCGCCTCGGCGCCCGGCCGGTGTGCACGGGCGGCATGCTGCTCACGTCGCTGGCGTTCCTCGTCGTGGCCACCGTGGACGAACACACCAGCGTCTGGGTCCTCGAATCGGTGCTGTTCGTCATGGGCGTCGGCATCGCCTGCGTGATGCCCCCTGCGACCGCCGCCGCGATGTCCGCCGTCAGCCGGGACCGGGCGGGCACCGGAGCGGCGGTCAACACCACCTTCCGGCAGGTGGGCGGCGCGCTCGGCGTCGCGGTCCTCGGGTCGGTGCTCTCCGTCGCCTACCGCTCCCACATCGACGACCACCTCGCGCCGCTGCCCGCGCCGCTGCGGGCCACGGCGCGGGAGTCCGTCGCCGCCACCCTCACTGTCGCCGACAAGCTGGGCGATTCCGCGCTCGCTGCCCGGGCCGACGACGCGTTCGTAGCGGCCATGCACCTCACGGCCCTGGTCGCCGCCGGCGTCACCTTTGCCGGAGCCCTCGTCTGCCTGATCCTGCTGCCATCCCGCACACGTGCCACGGCACCCGGCCCGCAGGCGGCCGGCACCCCTCGACAGATCCACCCCACGGAGGTCTGAACCGCATGCCGCAACACGCCGACCGTCCGGCGGCCGCCCCGGGACACACCCCCCGGGGCGGCCGCCGACGCGACCCCGCCGCCGACCGGGCGATCCTCGACAGCACACTCGGTCTGCTCGGCGAGGGATGCAGCTTCGGCGACCTGTCCATGGACCTGGTCGCGCAGCGCGCCGGAGTCGCACGCGCCACCATCTACCGCCGTTGGAGCAACAAAGAGGAGCTGGTCCTCGCCGCGCTGAGCACCCTCGACCTGCCCATTCCGCCGCTGGACGGACTCGGACTCCGCGACCGGCTCGTGGCTCTCGTGGACCAGCTGCGCCACCGCGGTCAGGACACCAACCTGCACCGCCTGATCGGCAGCCTGCTCGGTGAGGCCGTACGCCGGCCCCAGTTGGTGGAGCAGTTCGAGGACACCGTCGTCGCCGCCCGGCGCGATGCCATCGTGCGGGTGCTGCGGGACGGTATCGCACGCGGTGAGCTGCGTGCCGACCTCGACCTGGACGACGCGGTCGAGCTGCTCACCGGACCGATGGCCGCCCGGCTGATCCTCCGCCAACGCCCGGTGAAGTCGGCGGCGTTCGCCGAGACCATCGTCGACACCTTCCTGAACGGAACCCGCACCACTCGTGCCGGCGCAGGACCCGGCACGGCACCGGAGCACCTTCCAACTCCCCAGGAGCCGCAGCAATGAAGTTCCTCTTCGACGACCCAGCCTTCGACTACCAGGCACTGCGCGCCGCCGGCTACGCCGATTACGGCGGTGCGCAGCTCGGCGAGGTCGTCGCGACCGCCGCACACATCCCCGACGGCGACACCGAGGCCTGGCGCCGGGCGTGGAGCACCCTCGCCGACCGCGTGCACCGGCTGGGCACCACGGCCCGTGAGGAGGGCCGCACCGTCGACGCCCGGTACTCCCTGCTTCGGGCTCACAACTACTACCGCACCGCAGAGTTCTTCCAACGTGAGCAGCAACGCGACCCGGAGGCACTGCGGTTGATGCGACGGTCGACGGACTCCTTCGCGGAGGCGGCCGCACTCATGGACCGTCCACCGGAGTTCCTCCGTATCCCCTACGAGGACACTTCACTGCCCGCCTACTTCTACCGAGCGGACGACTCGGACCGGCCCAGGCCGACCATCATCCACCACGGCGGCCTCGACTCCACCGTCGAGGAAGGGTACTTCTTCGTGGCGGCCGCAGCGCTCGCCCGCGGCTACAACTGCCTCTGCTTCGAGGGTCCGGGGCAGGGCTCGGTCCTGCGTGAGCAGGGACTCGTCTTCCGCCCCGACTGGGAGAAGGTGGTCACTCCGGTCGTGGACCACGCGCTGTCGCTGCCTGGTGTGGACCCCGACCGGTTGACGCTGGTCGGCACCAGCCTCGGCGGCCTGCTCGCGGTGCGGGCGGCGGCATTCGAGCATCGGCTGGCCGGTTGCGTGGCCCATGACGCCGTCTGGCAGCTGGGCGATGTCGTCGGACTGCCCCCCTTCGTGCTGGAGTGGGTCGAGCAGGACTGCGACGACTTCGCCGACCCGGTGATGTGGGGGATCGCGGCTCAGCAGACCTTCACCCGTTGGCTGATGCGGCACTCGATGTGGACGTTCGGCATCGACACCCCCTCCCAACTCCTGCGCCGACTGCCCGCGTTCGGTCTCGCGGACGTGATCGGTCAGGTGCGCTGTCCCGTGCTCGTCCTCGACGCGGAGGAAGACCTGTTCTTCGCCGGCCTCGAGCATGCGAAGAAGGTGTACACGGGCCTCAACTCACCCAAGACACTGCACGTGTTCACCGCCGACGAGGGCGGCGGGGCGCACTGCCACTCGGGCGCCATGCGGCTCTTCCACGACAAGCTGTTTTCCTGGCTGATGGAGACACTCGGGGCGGCGGACCGGCGGTCGATGGCCTGACCGAGCGACCACGAGGCCGGCCGGCACTGTCGGCGGGCACGCAATCGACGATACCGGCCTGGACGGCCCGATCCGCCCCGGCGGACGGGCCGTCCAGGCCGAATTACATTCGTGGCCCGATTTACTGCGGTGTGATTCGTGGCCGCCCATGACCGGATTTTATTCTCTTAATGACCACGTAACGGAACGGACTGCTATCGTGCAACCACCTCGCATAAGCTGCTCTTCATAGCAGTGAACTGCTGTCCTTATGGGACCTCAATCCTGGGGTCGGATGGGGGAACCAAGATTTAGTTGAATGCACGCGATGCATTCGGGGGGTTGTATGTCCCTGTCCCGATTAGAGCCCGACCACGCGCTCCGCTACGAACTACTGGGCCGGCTGCGGGTGGCCCGCGACGGCGTCGACCTGACACCGGAGCAGCCCAAGCTCGCCAAACTTCTCGCCCTGTTGCTGATCAGGGCGGGTGAGACCATACCGGGGGAAAAGCTGATCGCCGAACTCTGGGAACAGGGCCCGCCGCGTTGCGCCTTCGCCAGCCTGCGCGTGTACGTTTCGCAGTTGCGGAAAGTTCTGAACGGCTCCGGAGGAGCCTCTCCAATCATCACGAACTCGCCGGGATACATCCTCGACCTGAGTGGCGGAACTACGGATGTCCAGGATTTCGAAGCCTGCTACAACCGTGGCCGAGAACGATTCGGCGCGGCCGATTTCCAGCGCGCTTCCGCACTGCTCCGCGAGGCCCTCTCGCTGTGGCGAGGCCCCGTTCTGGACGGAATTTCGCGGTCCCTCGAGATCGAGTCCTTCCTCGCGGTGCAGGAGGAGAAGCGGCTGAACTGCACGGAGCTGAGCATCGACTCCGCGCTGGCGCTCGGTCGTCACCACGAGGTGATCGAGGACCTCAAGGGTCTCCTCGTCCGTCATCCCTTGCGGGAGACGTTCCACCGCCAGTTGATGGTCGCCCTGTACCGGGCGGGCCGCCAGGGGGACGCGCTGGGCAGCTACCGCAACGCCCGGCGGATCATCAGAGAGGAACTGGGGGTCGAGCCGGGGCCGACCCTGCGCCTGGCCCACGAGGCCATCCTCCGGGCCGACCCGGCCCGCCTGGAGGCCGCCGGCGTCGTCCCCGCCGTCAGCTGACGGCACAAGGCGAGCACCTCGCACGTTTTATCGGGCGACTGCGGCTGCTTAACCGGAGGCGGATAGCGTGGCGACGACCCCGCATCCGGCGGGGGAGCAGGGGTGCCGTATCCCGCCGTGTACCAACCGTCCATGGGGGCCCTGGTGCCGTGACCAGGGCCCCCTTCGGCAGTCGCACGTCAGCCGGACCCACGCCGTGGCCCCGCGTCGTTCGTGACAAGAGGCCCCCGGAAGGATCGCGCCCACACGTGAGGCCGCCACCCGGTTCCGGCGAAGGCCGGTCGCCGGGTGGCGGCCGCATGTCCTGTGCTGTGAGGGTTCAGGTCCCGAACGGCCGGCCGAACCACGCGGGCGCGCATGAGGCCAACGGATCCCGGAGAACCGGGAGGTGGGGGCAGCCGTCGTCGATCAGGCGGCGCTCACCTCATCGCGCGCCTGCGGCCCCTTTCGGCCCACCGCGGCCAGAGCCGAGCGCACGGCGTCATTGGCTTCCCGGCTGCCGACGGTCAGCCGGATGCCCTCGCCCGGGTAGTGACGTGCCTGGACCCCGCCGGCGGCAAGCGCGGCGGCGCCATCGTCCACCGGGTCGGGCGCAGCCAGCCACAGCGAGTTGGTGTGGCTCGGCGGTAGGTGCCAGCCCAGGTCGGCAAGGTGCCGCCGCAACCGTTCCCGTTCCGCCACCACGCACTCCACCCGCTGCTCCAGTTCGTCGCCGGCCCGCAAGGAGGCCAGCACCGCGGCGCTCGCCACCGCGTTGATGCCGAAGGGGAGTTGCTGCAGGCGGACGCGCGCCACCAGGTCGGGCGATCCGAGTCCGTAGCCGACCCGTAGGGCCGCGAGGCCGTAGGCCTTGGAGAAGGTGCGCAGGATCAGCAGGCCGGGATGCGCGTCGAGGAGCGCGATCGAGTCCGGCAGGCGGGAGTCACGGGCGAACTCCACGTAGGCCTCGTCCAGGAGCACGGTCACGTACTCGGGGACGCGTCGCAGGAACGCGACCAGGTCGGCTGCGGTGACCAGGCTTCCGGTGGGGTTGTGCGGGTTGCACAGCACCAGGACGCGTGTGCGGTGGTCGATCGCTGTCAGCAGGGCGGGCAGATCCTGGCGTCCGTCTGGACACAGGGGCACCGCGACAGGGCGGGCGCCCACCATCGACGCCAGCAGGGGATACGCGTCGAAGGTGCGCCAGGCGTAGACCATGGAGTCTCCCCGCTCCACGACCGCGTGGAGCAACTGCAGCGCTACGCCCACCGATCCGCTGCCGACCGCGACGCGGGCCGACGGCACCCGGCACCACTCGGCGATGCGCTCGGTGAGGTCGTCGGGATGGAACTGAGGGTACCGGTGGGCCTCGGCGACGGCCTCCCGCATCGCCTCGCGCACCGAGGGCAGCGGGGGATAGGGGCTCTCGTTGAGGGACAGCCGGTGCAGTACGGGCGTGTCCATCGGTCAACTCCGCCCGCCGCGCCAGCGGATCGCGGCCGCGCCGGCGAAGTCACCCGCGTGAGCGAAGCCCCCGAGCACCACCAGGTCGCCGTCCTCGACCTGCCCGGAGCGGACCGCGCGGTCCAGCGTGACCGGGATCGCCGCGCCGAACAGATTCCCGCAGTCGTCGAATGTGTGGAGATGCCGAGTGGCGGGGAGTTGCAGTGCCTCGCGCCAGTTGCGCAGGAACGTCCGGTTGGGCTGGTTGGTGATGAGGGCGTCGATGTCGGTGGTTGCGACGCCGAGGCGCCGGCACAGGTCCGTGACGACCTCAGGAACCAGGCGGTTCCCGCGGGCCAGAACCTTGGCGACACTCGCGTCGCTGAAACCGATCCGGAGCTGGGACTCGCCCGGCTCCCAGTATTTGCGGCCGTCGTCGACTGCCACCGTCATGTCCCCGGCGTACGCGGCGATGTGCCGTGTCTCCACGTCGAGGACCGGGCTGGCCGCGGAAGTCGTCACGTATCCCACCCCGCAGCCGTCGCCCGGTATGGCGGCCTGGGCGAGCTTGCGTACCTGCGACTGGGTGAAGCATTGGCCCGCCGCGCTCTGCGCGTTGCAGATGAGAGCGGTCTTCGCGTCGGTGGTGGCGAGGATCTGCCGGGCCAGCTTCAGCATGTGGACGAACGACGCGCAGCCCGCGTTGGCCACGTCGATCAGCCACTCCGGATTCAGCCCCAGTCGGCGCGCCACCTCGGTGCCGGCGCCCACGAACGGCAGGTCCGGCAGCTGGCTGTGGACCAGCAGCACGTCGACCCTGCGGATCTCGTCGCCGCCGTGCCGGTCGATCAGGGGCTGTACGGCTCGTTCGACCATGTCCGCGTTGGTCTCGTCGGCGGCGACGTGGTGCCGGGCGGGCGGCACCTTGAACATGGGGTGGTCGCGGAGCTTGTCCTCGGCTCCGGGGTAGTCCGTGTAGAAGGCGGCGGGGACCGGCTCGCCGGGCAGGTAGCTCGCGACATCGGTGAGGCTGATGGTCGTCACCGGGTCGCCGCCTTCGGCGGTGCCACGCTGACGGGCAGGCCGTTGCGGTGGCGGTATTCCAGGATCGCCTTGAGGTTGTTCATCTCCACCGTGTGTCCCGCGTAGAAGAGGTCCCAGAAGTCGCCGACCCAGGCCCGGTCCGGGCGCGGAGCCTTCTCGGGGTGCGGGTTGTCGTCGTAGTAGGGGTGCCGGCAGTTGGTCCAGGTGATCACCGATCCCGGTTTGCCGAGCACCAGCGCGGCCGGCACGACCCGCATCAGGTAGATCATCCAGAGTGTGTCGCCCTGGTCCCACGAGCAGTGGTAGTCCACCGTCAGGGCGTCGGGATTGGCGACGACCTCGCAGTAGATCTCCGTGTCGTCCTCGAGCCGGTCGCGGCCCACCCACAGGCCGGGCGTGCCGGAGGGCGCGAAGTCGCGCAGGCTGCAGGTCCATTCCTCCAGGTGGTGTCCCTGGCGCAGGTAGTCGTAGACCTGCTCGGGTGGGCACTCGACGTGCGCGTGGATCGTGCAGTACTGCCCGTAGACCTGGTCGTGCGGGTAGACGGCGTGGGTGAGCTCCATGCAGTGGGCGGTCAGCTCATCCTTGCCGGGGTTCTCGATCCGCATCAGACCGGGGATGTCAGCCAACGTGGATGATGCCTCGCTCACGGGGGCACTCCTTGCTCTCGGTTGTCGGTACCGGACTGTCGGCGGCGTCGGCGGTGCGCCCGGGCAGGGGCGTCGCCGGGGTGCGTGGACGGAAGGACTGGAAGGGGAGGAACGGCGGGATCTCGCGGGGGTCGCAGTCCACGGCGACGAACGCCGGGCCCTTGCCCGCGTTGCCGCGCAGCAGCGCCGCGCGCAGGTGGGCGGCATCCGCCGCGCCGCTGACCGCCAGGGAAGGGAAGGCGGCGGCGACCGCGGCGCCGATGTCGGTGGGGGCGAACAGGTCGTCGTCGCGGCCGCCGCCCTGGAGGAACTCCTCACGCACCGCGCACATGGCGTGCGCGTTGTTGTTGAGGATCACGAAGGTGACGGGCGCGGAGTGCTCCACGGCGGTGTGCACTTCCATGCCGTGCATGAAGAAGGCTCCGTCGCCGGCAAGGACGTAGGTACGGCGGCCGGTGGCGAGGGCGGCGCCGATGCCGGCACCGAAGGTGTACCCCATGCCTCCCATGCCGAGCGCCACCACGAAGCGGCCGTCTCGCGGCGCGGGCAGGAGGTGGATGGCGCTGGCCCCCGCGTTGCCGGCGTCCACGAAGACGTGTGCGTGGTGGGGGAGGGCGGAGTCCACTGCGGCGACCACGTCGGCGTAGGGAACGGTACGTCCGGTGGACGTCGGCGCCGGGCCCGGTGTGGGGGTGGGGAGCGGGCCGGCGTGCTGAGGGCAGGACCGGGGGAGTGGTGACAGCCGGTCCTGCACCGCGCTCAGTGCCTCGCGCAGATCACCGCCCAGCGTGACGGACTCCACGAACGGCGGCTCGGGCCCCAGACACACGACGTCGGTGCCGGCCAGCGCCTGGTCCAGCCCGCCGCTGGCCAGCAACGGCAGCCGGGTGCCGGCCAGCACGCACACGTCGGCGCGGCGCAGGCAGTCTTCGACGTTGGCGTGACCCATCACTCCCGAGACGCCGGCGAACTGCGGATCGCGGTTGTCGAAGACGTCCTTCGCGTCGGGGGTCACCGCCACCCATGCCCCCAACCGCCGAGCGAGTGCGGCCAGTTCCGCGCGCGCATCGGCGGCAGCGACCTCCTCGCCGGCGATGACCAGCACCCGTCGGGATTCGTCGAGGATGTTCGCCACGGCGGTGAGAGCTGCGCCGTCGAGTCCCGCCGTCGACGCCTGTTCGTCCCGTACCGGTGCCCGGGGGCCGGGCGTGTGGAGTGGCGCCTGCTGTACGTCCTTGGGCAGCAGCAGCACGGCGGGCCCACGGGGGTGCGACTGGGCGGCCGCCAGAGCGCGGGACAACAGCTCCGGCAACGCGTCCGCGTTGTCCACGCGGGCGCAGAACCGGGAGACCGGGGCGAAGACATCCCTGGCGTCCAAGGAGCCCGCCCTGCCGCTGGAGTCCTGGAAGGCTCCGCGTCCCTCCTGACCTGTCGGCGGCTGTCCGACCAGGGCCAGCAGGGGTACCCGGGAGGCATGCGCTTCGGCCAGGCCCGGGACAAGGTTCATGGCGCCGCCGCCCGATGTGGCGGCGACCACGCCCGGACGCCTGGTGGTGCGGGCGTAGCCGTCGGCCATCGTGACGGCGGCGAACTCGTGTTTGGCGACGACTCCGCGAACGGCGCCGTGACGGTGGACGGCGTCGTACAGGTCCTCGATGTTCGCGCCGCCGACGCCGAACATGTGGGTGACACCCCGCCGAGCGAGCTCCCTCGCCAGGTAGTCGACCGCGCGTAAGTCCCTTGGCTCGGGGATGTCGGAGAGCGTGGGGGTCATAAAGGGCTCCTGTCTGTCTCGTGGTGCCGGTCGGTGAGGCCAGACGGTGAGATGAGCTGAAAGCGGTGCCGGTACTGCTTGGGAGTGAGGCCCAGGGTTCGCCCGAAAGAACGGAAGAAGGTCTCGGGGGCCGCGAATCCGCAGCGCCGCGCTACCTGACTGATTGTCAGGTCCGTCGTCTCCAGCAGTTCGCGGGCGCGGGCAATGCGTTCGCGTTCGATGTACTGCCCCGGGGTCGCGCCCACCTCGCGGCGGAACACCCGGGCGAAGTTGCGCAGACTCATGTTGGCGCGCCGCGCGATGTCGGCCACCGGCAGTGGGCTGTGCAGATTGTTGAGGATCCACTCCTGGGCGGCCCGGATCGGCGGATGGTCGGCCAGCTGTGCGTCCAGGGCGGCGCTCAATTGTGTATGCGCAGCGGGGCGCTTGAGGGCCAGTACCAGAAACCGCGCCGCCTCCAGCGCGAGCGGCGCACCGTGGTCCGCCTCCACCAGGGCGAGTGCCATGTCGATCCCGGTGGAGACGCCCGCCGAGGTCACGTAGGGGCCGTCCCAGACGAAGATCGGTTCCGCGTCCACCGTGACGTCCGGATAGCGGCAGGCCATCGCCTCTGCGTACGCCCAGTGCGTGGTTGCGTGTCTGCCGTCGAGCAGACCGGCTTCAGCCAGGAGGAAGGACCCACCGCATACGGAGGCGACCCGGCGCGCACGGGCCGCCGCCCGGCGGATCCAGGACAGCAGCGTCCGGTCCTGGAGGGCACTGTTGAGGCTCCAACCGCCCGGCACCAGGAGCGTGTCGATCGGTCCGTCGGCCGTTTCCAGCGGCAGGGCTTCCACGATGACACCGGAACTTGTGCGCACCCGGGGGCCGTCGGCCGAAACGAGGTCGATTCGATAAGGCAGGGCTGATGAGGCGAGGAGTCGGTTGGCGGTATCGAACACTTCCATCGGTCCGGTGATGTCCAGGGCCATTGCGCCCGTGTACACCACCGCAACAACACGTCGCTCAAACACGATCACAGCCTGTATCGAATGTGGCACTGGCTGCAATGCCAGATCACTGACGCATCCGGCCAACTGCGAGGCGATGCCTCCCCCAGATCGAACTGACCAGGCAGTTCAAGTTCCATCCGGAAGGCGCCGGGTGAGGCGGCTCACAAGCCATTGGCCGGTTTCCCGGTCGGCCCATGGCCTGATCTGGAGAGCGCAGGGATTCGCCGACACGGTCCGAGGTCGCCCGCGTCGCGAACGACCCGCCGCGAGATGGTGGGCGGCGTCAGATCTGCAGGGTTTCCGGTCGGCCGGCCCGACTGCTCGGGGCAGGTGCCCACGCGTTGTCCGTGCGCGGCTCCTACAAGCCCTTGCTCGGGTCGTCATTGCTGCGCGTACGCACTGTCGGTCTTTGCACGGCAGGGCCGCTGGACGACGGTTGCTCACCATCGCAGCGGCAGAGCGTCAGTTCGGTCCGCCCAACACGATCTTCCACACTCGCGTCGCCACCTGGAGGTTCAGCCGGTCCTCGACGTTCGCGAGATCGTTGCCGCTGATGTCCCGGATGCGCTGGAGCCGGTAGCGCAGCGTGCTGCGGTGGATCGCAAGCGATTCGGCGGTCTCGTCGTAGTTGCCGCCGCAGTCGAAGTACTCGGACAGGGTTTCCACCATGCCCGTGTGGTGCCGGGAGTCGTAGTCGATGAGCGGCCCGAGCCACTCGTGGACGAACGTCTCCAGTTCCCGGTAGTTGTTGCCGGGTCCCAGGATGCGGTAGAGGCCGAGCTCGTCGAAGAACGTCGTGCCGTAGCGCTCGTGGGAGTGGCGGCGCACTTCCAGGGCGCGCTGCGCCTCCTGGTAGCGGTGGGGGATGTCGCCCGGAGAGTCGGAAGGAGCGCTCACCCCGATCGACCCGGACCGTGTTCCGGTCGCCCGGGCGAGGGCCTCGTACAGCGCGCGTGCGTGCGGCCTGTCGTCGGCGACCAGGACCACGTGGTCGGAACGGCGGGTCAGCAGCGAGCGCATGCCCACGGCAGCGGCCGCGCGGCCCACGGTCCCCTCGAAGGAATCGTCCGAGGTCCGGTTCGACCACTGCACGACGACGACGTACTGGCTGCGGTGCAGATCGTGCCCGACTGCCTCGGACCGGGCGTAGGCGCTCGCCTGGCCCGTCCCTGCCAGGAGGTCGTCGACCAGCTCGCGGTGGAGCCTCAACTCCACCTCGGCCAGATTGCGCAGGTGCGCCAGTTCCAGGGCGAGCGACGCAGCGGCGTGCTCCAGCGCGAACACGGTGTGCTCGTCGGCTTCCCCCCGGGCGTCGACCAGGGCCAGCACACCCAGGATCTCGCCGTGCGGGCGGACCAGGCTGATCAGCCGGTCCTTTATCCGCACCGGCCCGACCTCCCGGGCGACGGCCTGCAGCATCTCGTCCTGGCGCACGGGATCCGGCTGCGGATAGGGATCGGGACGGCCGGGACCGGTCCATGACCTCAGCCGGCCAAAGCGGTCCTCGATCAGCGCAGGGACTCCCGTGAGCTCGTGCAGTGCACGCGTGATGGCTTCCTCGCCGTCGCCCGAGGCGGCGACATCGGACGTCAGCGTGTGAACGGCTCGCTGATAACCCAGCTCGGCCGCGACGGAGATCAGCTGCCGCTGGAGGACGGTGCGTTCCTCCCGTAGCCGGCGGAGTTCCAGCGCATCCTCGCGTCGGCGGCGGTAGGCGACGGCCACCGACAGAGCAGCAGCGGTGTGCCGGACGAGCGTGGCCAGCAGGAATCGCTCGGCCTCGGTGGGAGGGAAGCGGGACGTCACCACGAGATAGCCGTGGAGTCTGTCGAGCACGCGCAGGCCGAGGGCCCGGCCCCAGGGCCTACCGGGTACGGTCACGGGGCCGTCCTGCCCGGCCAGCTCCCGCACCCTCCGGTCCACGGCCGAGCCATGGATCCGCCCGTCCCGCGGTCTGGGGGTCAGGTCGCCGTCCATCTCGAGGTATCCGGCCTCGGCGCTGAACGGCCCGGCGGCGGCTACGTGGTCCATGGCCAGGCGCAGGATCTCGCCTTCGTCCGGGGTGTCGAACAGGGCGCGGGACAAGGCCGTGAGTTCGTCGAGGTCATGGTTGGCCGGCGGCGGAGCGGGTGGGCTGGGCTCTCGCCGCACGGCGGTGCGGTACCGCCCGGCGCCGCCCCGCGGAAGGCTGCCCTTCCGGTCGGAGTGGCGACGGGACAGGCGGTGCAGGTGGTGTGCCCGGCTGTCGGCCATGGGATCACTCCGTTCTCCCCGAGAATACAGGCGAGCGATCGAGCCCGCTTCCGGGTCGGCCGTCCGAGATCTTCTGTTCTTGTCTCGTCCTCGGAGGGCGACCCGACCCGCGTATCTCTGACCCGCCAGGCGCAGGTGACGAGCCACGCGACTCGTCACCCTGGGAGGTGTGCGAGACCGTCCGTGCGCACACCCGCAGAGGTCTGGGCGACGACCGGGCAGCAGCGCAGTCCGGTTGCCTCGTACAAGAGGTACAGGGAAGCCGAACGCGCCGTTGAGCACCTCTGACCACGGGTTTCCCTGCTGGAAGAGGAGGTCGCCGCAGAGGCTGTACGGCTGATCGGCGGGCTGCAGACGCCGACGGAGGGCGCACCCGCACCTGAACGAACGTGATCCGGAGAGTCGGCGCAGACGCCGTACCGGGAGGAGTTCCTCATGGCCAAGGCAGTGGGCATCGACCTGGGCACCACCAACTCGGTGATCGCCGTGTGGGAGGGCGGTGAGCCGTCCGTCGTGCCCAACAGCGAGGGCAACCGCACGACACCGTCCGTGGTGGCTTTCACCGACACCGGGGAACGTCTGGTGGGCCAGTTGGCCCGGCGCCAGGCGATCCTCAATCCGAAGGGCACCATCTACTCGGCCAAGCGGTTCATCGGCCGGCATTTCGACGAGATCTCCGACGAGGCCAGGGCGGTGGCGTACGACGTCGTCGAAGGTGACGGCGGGGCGGCCCGTTTCAAGGTGCGCGACAAGCTGTACGCGCCCGAGGAGATCAGCGCACAGGTGCTGCGCAAGCTCGCCGATGACGCCTCCAAACAACTGGGGGAGCGGGTCACGGAGGCGGTCATCACGGTGCCCGCCTACTTCAATGACGCCCAGCGCACCGCCACCAAGGACGCCGGACGGATCGCGGGACTGGAGGTGCTGCGGATCATCAACGAGCCGACGGCGGCTGCCCTCGCGTACGGCATGGACAAGAAGGAGCACGAGACCGTCCTCGTCTTCGACCTGGGCGGCGGCACCTTCGACGTGAGCATCCTCGACGTCGGCGACGGCGTGGTGGAGGTGCGCTCCACCGCCGGCGACAGCCACCTGGGCGGCGACGACTTCGACCGGCGTCTGGTGGATTACCTCGCGGATGACTTCCAGAAGGAGAACGGCATCGACCTGCGCAAGGACCCGCAGGCACTGCAACGACTGTTCGAGGCGGCGGAGAAGGCCAAGACGGAGCTCAGTTCGGTGACGCAGACGCAGGTCAGCCTGCCGTTCATCACCGCCGACGCCGCGGGCCCCAAGCACCTCACCGACTCGATCATGCGGTCCACCTTCGAGCAGATCACCGGAGACCTGGTGGAGCGCTGCCTGGGACCGGTCCAGCAGGCCATGGCCGACGCCAAGGTCGGCGAGAGCGACATCGACGAAGTCATCCTCGTCGGCGGTTCCACCCGTATCCCCGCCGTCCAGACCCTGGTCCGCCGGCTGACCGGCGGCAAGGAACCCAACATGAGCGTCAACCCCGACGAGGTCGTGGCGCTGGGCGCCGCGATCCAGGCCGGGGTGCTCAAGGGCGAGGTCAAGGACGTCCTGCTGCTCGACGTCACACCCCTGTCGCTGGGCGTGGAGACACGCGGCGGAGTCATGACGAAGATCATCGAGCGGAACACCACCATCCCGGTGCGCCGCAGCGAGACCTTCTCCACCGCCGAGGACAACCAGCCGGCCGTTGATGTGGTGGTCCTCCAGGGCGAACGCGAGCGGGCCGCCGACAACCGGGTGCTGGGCCGGTTCCAGCTCACCGACATCCGGCCGGCGCCTCGGGGCGAGCCACAGATCGAGGTCACCTTCGACGTCGACGCCAACGGCATCCTCAACGTCAGGGCCCGTGACCGGGACACCGGAAAGGAACAGGGCATCACCATCAGCGAGAGCTCCAATCTGGACCGCACTGAGGTCGAACGCATGGTCCAGGAGGCTGAAAGCAACCGGGGCGAGGACGAGGCACTCCGCGAGGCCGTTGATGCCCGCAACGAGCTCGACGCCGTCGCGTACCAGGTCGAGAAGCGCCTCGCCGAGCTGGGCGACGCGGCTCCCGCCCACGAGAAGGCGCGCGCCGAGATGCTCGTGTCCGACGCCCGGACGGCGGTCAAGGAAGAGGCCGGCGTCGAGCGCGTACGGCCCCTGACCTCCGAACTCCAGCAGGTGCTCGCCGGGCTGGCGGCCCATCAGGACGCCGCTGGAGCGGGCGGCCCCAGCCAGGAGGCCGCCACCGGTGGTCCCACGAGCGGCGGTGGCGACGACGACGTCATCGACGCCGATTTCGACAAGGACTGAGGCGCGCCATGCCCAGCCACCCCCAGGAACCCGACAGGGCGGCGTCGGATCCGGTCGAGCCCGTCCTGGAGGGCGACGTACGCCCTGCGCTCGGGGATGCGCCCCAACCGGGCACGACCCGGCCGGAACCGGCGCGCGACGAACCGGGACCCGATGCCGCCGGCCCCGCGCGTGCCGAGGACGAGTACGCGACCGCGATCC
Source organism: Streptomyces sp. NPDC026417 (assembly GCF_055567695.1). NCBI lineage: Bacteria > Bacillati > Actinomycetota > Actinomycetes > Kitasatosporales > Streptomycetaceae > Streptomyces > Streptomyces sp. NPDC026417. The sequence goes on along the minus strand of NZ_JBVHPY010000021.1, from coordinate 64,743 downwards.
AGGAACTGGAGGACCGCTGGCGGCGTGCACTCGCCGACCTCGACAACCTTCGAAAGCGTCACGCCAGGGAACTGGAGCGCGAACGGGCGGTCGAACGGTCCCGCACGGCGGCCGCCTTCCTGCCCGTACTGGACAACCTCGAACTCGCCCTGACCCACGCCGGCGCCGATCCGGGCGCGATCGTGGAAGGCGTCCGGGCCGTGCGCGACCAGGCGGTGAACGTCGTCGAACTGCTCGGCTATCCGCGGCATGCGGAGACCGGTGTCGCCTTCGACCCGGCCCGGCACGAGGTCGTCGGCGTGGTCCAGGACCCCGACGCCCCACCGGGCACGGTCGTCGAGGTGCTGCGCCCCGGCTACGGGGACGGCGATCGGCAGCTCAGGCCGGCCGCCGTGACTGTCGCGAAGCGGGAGTGAGCGGCCATGGCGCGGGACTTCTACGAAGTGCTCGGCGTGTCGCGGAACGCGAGCCAGGACGAGATCCAGCAGGCATATCGCAAACTCGCCCGCAAGTACCACCCCGACGTCAACAAGGACCCGGGCGCGGAGGAACGCTTCAAGGACCTCAACGAGGCGCACAGCGTCCTGTCCGACCCCAAGACCCGGGCCCGTTACGACCGCTTCGGCGACGACTTCCGCCAGATCCCCGAGGACTTCGACGAACGGGTCGCGGCGGGAGCGGGCGGCGGCTTCCGCGGCCGGAGGACCGCAGGCGGGGGCGGTCCACGCGTCCGGTACGCCACCGGCTTCGGCGACGACTTCGGGGCGGAGGGCATCGACATCGAGGACCTGTTCGGCTCCATGTTCGGAGCCGGCGCCGCCCGAGGCGGCGTCCCCGGAGCGGATCAGGAGGCCGAACTGCCGCTCACCGTCGAGGAGGCGTACCGAGGCGGCCGTCGCACCGTCACGCTCGCAGGTCCCACTGGGCAACCGCGGCGGTACGAGGTCGACGTGCCGCCGGGCGTCACCGACGGGCAGCGCATCCGGCTGGCGGGTGAGGGTGGCCAGGGCAGTGGTGAAGCGGCCGCGGGCGACCTGTACCTGCGGGTGCGTATCCAGCCCCACCCCCTGTTCCGGCTGGACGGACGCGACGTGCACATCCAGGTCCCGGTCACCCCCTGGGAGGCGGCCCTGGGTGCGACCGTGCCGGTGCCCACACCCGGAGGCGGCACGGCCAAGGTCACGGTGCCCGCGGGATCGTCCAGCGGCCGGCGGCTGCGGCTGCGCGGCGAGGGCATGCCGAACCCGCGCGGCGCGAACGGCGACCTGTACGCCGAACTCCGCGTCGTGGTGCCGCCCACCCTCGGCGACCGGGAGCGAGAACTGTTCGAGGAGCTCGCCGCCACCTCTTCGTTCGACCCCAGGAGGACGCGATGAACGACCGACCCGCGGGAGCGGCAGGCATCGGCCGCGCCGGCTTGGGCGCCCGTCCCGTAGGCACGGGCGGCGACATCACCGCCTCGACGACTGTCCGGTACGCGCTCGTGCCCATACGCAGGCTCTCCCTCGACGCCGTGGCCCGTCGCTCGGGCCTCCACCCCGATGTGGTCCGCCGGTTCGTCGCCCTCGGCCTGGTCGACGCCGAACGCGACCGCGCGGGGCACCTGTTGTTCGACCCCACGGCCCCGGCGGTCCTTGCCCGCATCCAGCGGTTGCGCTCCGGACTCTGCCTCAACTACGCATCCATCGGCCTGGTGCTCGACCTGCTCGACCGCATCAGCCTGCTCGAAGCCGCCCTGCGCGGCCGAGGCGCGAGGAGTGAAACACCCCCATGGACATGAACCGTCTCACCCAGAAGTCCCAGGAAGCACTCCAGGAGGCCCAGACCGCGGCCGTCGGCATGGGGCACACAGAGGTCGACGGGGAACACCTGCTGCTCGCCCTTCTCGATCAGGAGGACGGTCTGATCGCACGGCTTCTGGAGCAGGCAGGCACCGATCCGAAGGAACTGCGCGCGGCCGTGCAGGAGGAACTCTCCCGCCGTCCGAAGGTCACCGGACCCGGCGCTGCACCCGGCCAGGTCTTCGTCACCCAGCGACTGGCCCGGCTGCTCGACGCCGCCGAAAGCGAGGCCAAACGCCTCAAGGACGAGTACGTGTCCGTGGAGCACCTCCTGCTCGCCCTGGCCGAGGAGAGCTCTTCCACCGCCGCCGGGCGCCTGCTCAAACAGGCCGGCATCACCAGGGACTCCTTCCTGAGCGCGCTCACCCGTATCCGCGGCAACCAGCGCGTCACCTCCGCCAACCCCGAAGTGGCCTACGAGGCCCTGGAGAAGTACGGCCGTGATCTCGTCGCCGAGGCTCGTACCGGGCGGCTCGACCCGGTCATCGGTCGGGACGCGGAGATCCGCCGCGTCACGCAGATCCTGAGCCGCAAGTCCAAGAACAACCCCGTCCTCATCGGCGACCCCGGCGTCGGCAAGACCGCCATCGTGGAGGGGCTGGCCCAGCGCATCGTCCGCGGCGACGTGCCCGAAGGGCTCCGCGACAAGATCGTGTTCGCTCTCGACATGGGCTCCCTGGTCGCCGGGGCCAAGTACCGGGGCGAGTTCGAGGAGCGTCTGAAGGCCGTGCTCAGCGAGGTCAAGGCCGCCCAAGGGGGCATCCTGCTCTTCGTCGACGAACTCCACACCGTCGTGGGAGCGGGCGCCGCCGAAGGGGCCATGGACGCGGGCAACATGCTCAAGCCGATGCTCGCGCGCGGCGAGCTGCACATGATCGGCGCGACCACCCTCGACGAGTACCGCAAGCACATCGAGAAGGACGCCGCCCTTGAACGCCGCTTCCAGCAGGTCGTGGTCGACGAGCCGAGCGTGGAGGACACCATCTCCATCCTGCGCGGACTGCGCGAACGCCTGGAGGTCTTCCACGGTGTGAAGATCCAGGACACCGCGCTGGTCTCCGCGGCCACCCTCAGCCACCGCTACATCACCGACCGGTTCCTGCCCGACAAGGCCATCGACCTCGTCGACGAGGCGTGCGCCCGGCTGCGTACCGAGATCGACTCGATGCCTGCCGAACTCGACGAGATCACCCGCCGGGTCACCCGCCTGGAGATCGAGGAAGCGGCCCTCTCCAAGGAAACCGACCCCGCCAGCCGAACCCGCCTCGAGGAACTGCGCAGGGAACTCGCCGACTTGCGCGGCGAGGCCGACGCCAAACACGCCCAGTGGGAGGCCGAACGGCAGGCGATCCGCCGCGTACAGGACCTGCGCCAGGAACTGGAGCAGGTCCGCTACGAGGCGGAGGAGGCCGAACGCGCCTACGACCTCAACCGCGCTGCGGAGCTCCGCTACGGCCGCCTCCAGGACCTGGAGCGCCGACTCGCGGCCGAGGAGGAGCAACTGGCCGCCAAACAAGGGCAGAACAGGCTGTTGCGCGAGGTGGTCACCGAAGAGGAGATCGCCGAGATCGTCGCCGCCTGGACCGGCATCCCCGTCACCCGCCTGCAGGAGGGCGAACGCGAGAAGCTGCTGCGTCTGGACGAGATCCTGCGCGAGCGTGTCATAGGCCAGGACGAGGCCGTCAAGCTCGTCGCCGACGCCATCATCCGCGCCCGCTCCGGCATCCGCGACCCTCGCCGACCCATCGGCTCGTTCATCTTCCTCGGTCCCACCGGCGTCGGGAAGACCGAGCTGGCCAAGACCCTCGCCCGGGCCCTGTTCGACTCCGAGGAGAACATGGTCCGCCTCGACATGAGCGAGTACCAGGAGCGGCACACCGTCAGCCGGCTCATGGGCGCACCACCCGGATACGTCGGTTACGAGGAAGGCGGTCAGCTCACCGAGGCCGTACGCCGCAAGCCGTACTCGGTTGTGTTGTTCGACGAGATCGAGAAGGCGCACACCGATGTCTTCAACACCTTGCTCCAGATCCTCGATGACGGCCGCATCACCGACGCGCAGGGCCGCATCGTCGACTTCCGTAACACCGTGATCATCATGACCTCCAACATCGGCTCCGAGCACCTTCTCGACGGTGCCACCGCCGAGGGTGAGATAAAGCCCGACGCCCGCGCCCTGGTGATGGGCGAGCTGCGAGGGCACTTCCGCCCGGAGTTCCTCAACCGCGTCGACGACATCGTGCTCTTCAAGCCGCTCGGTGAGCGGCAGATCGAGCGGATCGTCGAGCTGCAGTTCGACGAACTGCGCCGCCGCCTCGCCGAGCGCCGCATCGACATCGAACTCAGTGAGGCGGCACGTGAGTTGATTGCTCACCAGGGCTATGACCCGGTGTACGGAGCCCGGCCGCTGCGGCGCTACATCTCCCATGAGGTGGAGACACTGGTCGGGCGTGCCCTGCTGCGCGGCGACGTCCAGGACGGCGCGACGGTCCGCGTCGACGCCGAGCACGGCGAGCTGGTGGTCACCTACGACCCACCCGAGGACGTGAAGGGAGCGAGGGCGGCATGAGTACCGTGCAGGCCACCAACGTCACCTGCCCGCACTGCGGGCGCACCAACCGGGTGCCCGTGGCCGCCGAGGGCCGCCCCAAGTGCGGGCACTGCAAGCAGCCCCTGCCGTGGATGGCCGACGCGGGCGACGCCGACTTCACCGAGATCGTCGAGCAGGCCACCGTGCCCGTCGTCGTCGACCTGTGGGCCACCTGGTGCGGTCCCTGCCGCATGGTGAGCCCCGCGCTGGAGAAAGTCGCCGCCGATCTCGCGGGAAAGATCAAGCTGGTCAAGGTCGACATCGACAAGAACCCGCGCCTGGCGCAGCGGTTCGAGGTCCAGGCGGTGCCGACGCTGCTCATCCTGGATCGGGGCGAGATGGTCGCCCGGCAGGCCGGCGCGGCACCCGCGCCGGTGCTGCGCTCGTGGGTCGAACAGGCAATGGCGGGCCGGCAATCCTCTGCAGGCGGCTGAACGCCATGGGTGTGCAGCCGTGGCAGCCCGCCCGGGTCCGGTCGACTGGCCCGTTGACGCCCTCCCGCCTGCCATCGGCCCCCTGCCGCGCCCTCGGCGGAGCAGCCCCCTGACGGCCGCGGCTGATCGCGCTTGTTCACGGAAGGAGAATCCTCATGGTCACGATTCCCGACCCTCACCTGGCAATGGTGCGCCCGGTGACGCCGCGCACGCCGCAGGGCTGCGAGGAGTGCCTCAAGGAGCATTCGCCCTGGGTGCATCTGCGGCTCTGCCTCACCTGCGGGCACGTCGGCTGCTGCGACTCCTCGCCCCTCAAACACGCCAGGCGGCACGCGGGCAGTGTCGGCCACCCCGTCGTGCAGTCCTTCGAGCCGGGGGAGGACTGGCGCTGGTGCTACGTCCACGAGGCCGTGGTCTGATGAGCGCGGCCGAGCACAAGCATGACGCAAGCCGCGAGACGCCGGACCGGTACGGGGCGTTCCCGCGCCTGACACCGGAGCAACTCCAGGATCTGTCCACGTACGGTGAGCGCCGCAGGACCACCGCCGGCGAGATCCTGTACCGGGAGGGCGAGCCGTTCCGGGAGTTCCTCGTGGTCCTCGGCGGGACCGTCGAGATCGTCCAGGATCACGGCGGGCCCGAGGAGCACACGGTGGCGGTACACGGACCTGGCAGGTTCCTGGGTGAACTCGGGCTGCTCGAGGGCGAGGCGGCGTTCGACACGGCCGTGGTGCGCGAAGCGGGCGAGATCCTGGCCGTACCGGTGGACCGGCAACGCACCCTGGTCAGCCGCGACCCCGTCCTGGGCGATCTGATCCTGCGCGCCTATCTGGGCCGCAGGTATTTGCTCATCGGCCTCGGTGCCGGCTTCCGGATCCTGGGGTCGTGCTATTCACCGGACACCCTGCGGCTGCGTGAGTTCGCCGCCCGCAACCGGCTGCCCCACCGCTGGGTGGATCTTGAGAAGGACAAGGAGGCCGAGGCGCTGTTGCGTCGGTTCTCCATCCGTCCCGAGGAGACACCGGTGGTCATCTGGAAGTGCGAGCGGGTGCTGCGCAATCCCAGCAACACCGAACTCGCCCGGTTCATCGGGCTGCCCGCCCCCTCGACGGAAGCCGGTCAGTGCGATGTGCTGGTGGTCGGTGCCGGCCCCGCGGGACTCGCCGCCGCCGTGTACGGCGCCTCCGACGGTCTCGCGACGGTCACTGTCGACGCCGTGGCCACCGGAGGCCAGGCCGCGACCTCGTCCCGCATCGAGAACTACCTGGGTTTCCCGTCGGGCATCTCCGGGGGCGAGCTCGCCGAACGCGCGGTACTCCAGGCCCACAAGTTCGGCGCCCGCCTCAGGGTGCCGGCCCAGGTGAACGGGCTCACCCCGCAGGACGGCGAGTACGTCATCACCTTCACCGACGGATCCCGGGTCCGGACCGGCGCCGTCGTGCTTGCTTCCGGTGTGTGGTACCGCAGGCTCGAAGTGCCCGGCATCGACCACCTGGAGGGCATCAGCGTCTACTACGCGGCGACCGTCCACGAAGCCAGTCTCTGCCAGGCGGACCCGGTCGCCGTGGTCGGCGGCGGGAACTCCGCCGGGCAGGCGGCACTGTTCCTCGCGAACCACGCGTCCAGAGTCCATCTCCTGGTCCGGGGCAGCGACCTCCACGCGGACATGTCGCGCTACCTGGTCGACCAGGTGGAACGGCACCCGAGGATCGAGGTGCTGCTCCATACCGAAGTCCGGGAAGTCTCCGGGCAGGAGAAACTGGAGTCGTTGACCTTGGAGGACAACGCAACCCACGAGCGCCGCCAGTTGCGGGCCGCGGCGCTGTTCGTGTTCATCGGGGCCCGGCCACGCACGGAATGGCTGAGGGGCGTGCTGGCCCTGAACGAGAAGGGGTTCGTCCTCACCGGCGCCGACGCCCAGCCGGCGATCGACGCGACGCAGTGGGACTCGCTCGGCCGTGATCCGCTGCTGTTGGAGACCACCCTTCCCGGGGTCTTCGCCGCCGGCGACGTCAGGAGCGGTTCCGTGAAACGGGTGGCATCGGCTGCCGGTGAAGGTGCCATGGCGATCCGCCTCGTGCACGAGCACCGGGAGAGGGCCGGCAACCTGGTCCGCACGGCGGGCCCCGAGGGGCGCAGGCCGGTTGCGGGCCAGTCCGTGTCCGTTCCCCGACCTTCCCCCTGATGGCGCGGATCGAGCAGTGACCGCCTCCGCACTCCGTGAAAGGAATGGCCAGTTGGTGCACTGCCCGGTGGGACCAAGGCGGCGTGGAGCGGGTGTCAGCACTGCTGCACATGCTGTGGCCACTTGTGCGAGCAGCCCTCCAGGGGACAGCGAGGAGGTCTGCGCGCACTGCCTGTGACCGGGCGGCGGGCCAGCGTGTCACGAGGCGCCGGCGTCACCGCGGGGGCATCCTTCTGGTACGCGCGATCGCGGGTAGTCGACGAGAAGAGGCCCAGTCATGCAGACGGCACATGAGGGCGTCACGGTCGTGGCTCTCCTGGCGGACCCGGATGCGCCGACGGAGATCGCCCAGCGCATGGCCCGGATGCTTCCCGCAAGGCTCGCCGAAAAAGGGGGTCAGGGGCGACGGTTCGACGTCGAAGTGATCAGTGAGCCCTTCACTGCGGGGACCGAAGACCCGTCCACCTTGATGCGCCGCATCATGGACCGCGGAAGTGAGGAGAACTGGGACATCCTCGTGGCCCTGACCGATCTTCCGCTGCACTCCCACGGACGCAAGCTCGTGGTCGACCTCAGCCACGAACACGGCCTGGCGCTGCTTTCTCTTCCTTCACTGGGGGGTTTGCGCCTGCACGCGCGGACCCGGCAAGCCGTGGAAGAAGCCGTGCTCAGCTTGGCGGGTTCGCGGACCGCCGACACCGGGGGACCTCGACAAAGCCGGCCGCTGCAGGGGCCCTTCGCCAGTCGCTTCGCGCCGATGCACCCAGGCCGCATCGGTGAGCAAGAGACCCCTGACCTTCGGTACGTCGTCAGCGGGCCGCGCGGTTACCTGCGGGTGCTCCTCGGCATGGTGCGCGCCAATCGGCCGTGGCGCCTGGTGCCGGGCCTGTCGAAGGCCCTGGCGGCCGCGCTCGCGACGGGTGCGGTCGCCACGGTGAACTCGACCGTGTGGAGCCTGGCCGCGTCCCTGAGCACGCCACGTCTCGTGATCGCCATGGTCGGGTCCGTCGCGCTCATGATCGGCTGGCTGATCGTGGACGCGAACCTGTGGCATCGAACGACCGAGGCCTCGCCGGAAGCACGGAAGAGGGCGGCTCTCTACAACGCCTCGACCGTGTTGACCGTGGGAATCGGAGTGCTCACCTGCTACGTGGGGTTGATGGTCATCAACTTGGTGTGGGCACTGTTCATCCTCAACGAGCAGGTGTTCGCCTCCATGACGCGGAACCCGCTGCATGCCACGGAGTACTGGACGTTGGCCTGGTTCGTGGCTTCGGTTGCCACAGCGGGCGGAGCACTGGGATCGGGGTTGGAGAGCGACGAGGCGATCCGGGCAGCCGCCTACTCCAAGCGCGAACAGGATCGCCGCAGCGCGCTGCAGGACGACCACGGTGACTAGCCGGTGATCTTGACTGGGATGCGCCATCGGCCGGTGGCCAGCCGGGTCTTGAATTTTCGTAAATCGGTTGGTGTGGGTTGTTTCGCCTCCCCGGTCGACGGGGACTCGGAAGACACGCCGTCGCAGCGCCGAGGTTTCCTGGCGAGTCGGCGGCAACACCACCGTTACGCCTGAACCGGGTGAACGGCCCGCCGAGGCGTGCCGGAGCCGCGGACCCCGTTGTCACAACGTGGAGAGTCAGGTTGCGTGCTCCGCCTCCCCAGCAGACGTGCTGCGGTCGTGTCGCAGCACCGAAAGAAGCGATCATGAAAGCAGCGGTATACGAAGGCCCGCGAGCGGTCACAGTGAAGGACGTGCCGGACGCGAAGATAGAGCACCCCTGCGACATCATCGTCAAGATCACTACTACCAACATCTGCGGTTCGGACCTGCACATGTACGAGGGCCGCACCTCGTTCGAGTCCGGCCGCACCCTGGGACACGAGAACATGGGCCAGGTCGTGGAGGTCGGTTCGGCCGTCCGCAAGGTCCAGGTCGGCGAGTACGTGGTCCTGCCCTTCAACATCGCCTGCGGCTTCTGCAAGCAGTGCGAGCAGGGTCTGACCAACTACTGCCTGACCATGCAACCGGAACCGGCCCTCGCCGGCGCCGCCTACGGTTTCGCCGACATGGGCCCCTACCAGGGCGGCCAGGCGGAACTGCTGCGCGTGCCCTACGGCGACTTCAACGCGCTGCGTCTGGGTGAGGACGCCGCCGAGCGGCAGACCGACTACGTGATGCTCGCCGACATCTTCCCCACCGGTTATCACGCCACCGAGATGGCCCACGTCAAACCCGGCGATCAGACGATCGTCTTCGGGGCCGGTCCCGTCGGGCTGATGGCTGCCTACTCCGCCCTCCTCAAGGGCGCCGGACGCGTCTGGGTGGCCGACCATCAGCCCGACCGGCTGCGCAAGGCGGAGGAGATCGGTGCCATCCCGATCAACACGGCCGAGCAGAACCCTGCGGAGGTCGTCAAGGAGGCCACCATCGGCTTGGGTGCCGACAACGGCTGTGAGTGCGTGGGCTACCAGGCACACGATGCCGAGGGACGCGAGGACGCCAGCCTCACGCTCAACGGCCTGATCGACTCGGTCAGGTTCACGGGCCACATCGGTGTGGTGGGCGTGTTCCTGCCCCAGGACCCCGGGGGCGAGGAGGCCCAGGGCGAGTTGGAGGCGCAGGGCAAGGTCCCGATCGACTTCGGGATGATGTGGTTCAAGGGCCAGCGGATGGGGACCGGGCAGGCTCCGGTGAAGAGGTACAACCGGGCGCTGCGGGACCTGATCGCCGGAGAGAAGGCGAATCCGAGCTTCGTCGTCTCCCACGAACTGAGCCTGGACGAGGCACCTGCCGCCTACGAGCACTTCGACGCCCGGGACGAGGGCTGGACGAAGGTGGTCCTGCATCCAGACGGACATTCGAACGGCCACAAGCGATAGCGAACCCGGCGCCGCTGTCCGTCTGTCTTCCGGGACCAGTCCGGGTGACGCGGGGCAAGCACCCTGATTTCCTGCAGCAGGGGATGAACCAAGGTGACGAGGCGGCTCCGGCCCGGTGGGGCGGACCGCGGCTCCACCCGGCCTGACGGGCGCGTGCGCGACCGAAGGCGCCTGAAGATGCTCCTGAAGTCGCTGCCACGGACGGGCCTGCGACACCGCCCGTTGAACCCACGCTCGTCAAGCCAGTGGTGGGAACCCACCGGACGTGCGATGCGGCGCGATTCCTGGACTGGTGAGGCCGCATGTTGATGTGTCGCACTTTCACCGATGCGCAGTTCCTCGGCCGCGCGGGATGGTTCATGGTCCGATGGCCGTACCTCGTCCAGGCCCACGCGAGCCGTCAGGGCGATCCGACCGGGTTCACACCGTGAGATGGCTGCGGACCTTCGGGGAGGTCGTGCGATCCGCGCTCACGATCGAGGAGACGCGGCTGGAGCCGCTGCTCGCTCTGCGTACGGCCGCCGGGGTGGCGATCGTCGTCGGGTTGGCGCTGTGGCTCGTCTCCCCTGCGTATGCCGCTTCCGCCGCCCTGGGTGCCTACTCCGCGGGTGGAGCCACCTTTCAGCGCACTTGGCGTCCTCGCAAGGTGATCGCGCTCGCCGCGGGCGCGGGTCTGGCGCTCAGTACCTTCGTGGGCTACTTGGCGGCGGGGCGACTCGTGACGTTCCTCCCGCTGCTGGCTGTATGGGCCTTTGCCGCGGGCATGGCCTGGGCAGTCGGATCGACCGCCGGGATCGTCGCAGCGACCACCGTCGGCAGCATGCTGGTGACCATCACCCTGCCTACGAGCGTCGGGCGAGCCCTGGAGCACGCCGGAGTCATCGCGCTCGGAGGCGTGGTGCAGGCCGTGCTGATTTTGCTCTTCCCGGTCCGCCGTTGGGGGGCGCACCGTGACGCGCTCGCCGACGCCCTGGCCGCCGTGGCGGACTACGCCCGCCGGCTGCGGCACGACCCGGCCGCTCCGTTCGACCCTGAGCCGCTGATGACGGCCCGCGACGCGGCCGCCGTGACGCCGTCACAGGCCCGCACCCGTCCCCCCGTCCTCCACGGCCCCCGGGGACTCGCCGAGCGCATCCGGCCGGTCGTCGCCGCGCTCGCCGACCCGGACGTCGGCGCGCCCGCGGAGGGGCCAGGGCGGGAACGCGCGCGGGAGTTGCTTGACGCGGCCGCCGACGTCCTGGATGCAGCCGCTCGTTCGATCCGCCGCGGCGCTCCCGTCCAGGTGCCGCCCGAAAGCACGGACGTCCTACGTGTCGACCAGGAGCACGAGGTACTGGAGGGCCCGGCGCGTCAGGCTGCCGAGCGCCTGGTGGAACTGCTCGGCGAGGCCATGGAGATCGCCGGGAGCGGCGGCGCTCGTGGGACGCCCCCCACGCTGCCCGGCCGCGCGAACGCGCAGTTCCTGGTGCGCCCGACAATGCTCCGACTGGTCCCGGTCGTCGCCCGGGCGGTCCGCCGTGAGCTCCGCCGGGACTCGCCCGTGTTTCGGCACGCCCTCCGCCTGGCGGCGGTGGCCACGCTCGGATACGTGGTCGCAACCCGGCTCCCACTGGGCCACGGCTACTGGGCGCCCATCGCCTCGGTGATGGTGATGCGGCCGGACTTCCACCGGACGTTCGCGCGTGCGGTGGCCCGTCTCGCCGGAACCCTGGTGGGGGTCGCGCTCGCCACCGGGATGGTGCGGGCCCTGGGCCCGGACGCTGATGTGTTCGGCGCGCTGGCGGTGGTCTCGGCGGGCCTGTCGTACACGCTGATCCGTACCGGCTACGCCTACTCCCAGTGCTTCACTGCCGCGTACGTCGTCTTCCTGCTCGGTATGGGCGGACAGGGATGGGAGCAGACGGTCCCCGAGCGGGTGTGGCTCACCCTGCTCGGCGGGAGCCTGGCCATGCTGGCGTATGTGGTCTTCCCCGCGTGGGAGACGCCCCGACTGACGGGTCGGCTCGCGGACTGGCTCGCAGCCAACGGCCGCTATGCGGCCACGGTGCTCCGCAACTACGCCGAACCGACCCGGGAGCATCATGCCGAGATGCGCACGGCGCTACTGGAGAGCAGGGAGGCACGTGCGGCCTGGCAGGAGGCATACGACCGGGCAAAACAGGAACCGGTACGTCCCAGGGGTCTGACGTCGCGCGAGGCGGAGGAGGCGCAGGAGGCGCTGAAGGGATTCGGCCGGGCGGCGATGCTCGTGGAGAGCCACGCCCCGCCTGCCGACAGCCCTGTCGCCCCCGAGGCGCAGCGTTTCGCAGAGGCCCTGGAAGCGGACACCGCGCAGGCCGCGGTGGACGTGCGCGAGCACAGGAATCCGGACTGGCGACGCGTGGGGGAGGCGCTCCACGAGTGGGAGGGGGCCGCTGCCGGGGACCGGAGCCAAGTGGCGCGGCGTGGGGCGGAACTGCAGAAGCAGGCCTTGGAAGACCTTGCAACCGCAGTGAGCCGCACGCCTCTGGAGCGGGACGTCGGCTCGGCTCGCGAGGAGCATCGGATGGCGGCGGCCATGACGGGGGAGGGTGACGGATCAGAACCCGCGCACCGGGGTGGGTGAGCGACGAGTCGCCCACGGGAGCGCGGAGGCTTGGCGGCGGAGGCACACACGGTCGACTGACGAACCCGTCGAAGAAACGCACGCTGGGCCAATCCGGTAACGGCCGAATCGGTGAACCTGAACATCCGGCAGCGCAGCCCTGGCCAGGATTTCAGTGGGCATCACTTCGAAGGGAGCCTCGGCGCGCCCGGCCCGGAGGGACTCGATGCAGCAGACTTTCTCGGTACCCAATCCGGACGCGAGGGAGCCTGATCATGGCTGATGTCGACGTACTCGTGGTAGGCGCGGGCCCAGTGGGACTGACGGCGGCGGCCGAGCTGCGGCGGCACGGCGTGGACTGCCGCATCATCGATCGGCTGGCCGCCCCGGACCCCTACGCCAAGGCCATCGGTATCGTGCCCCGCACGCTGGAAGTGTGGGACGCCATGGGCCTGACCCGCGAGGTGCTGGACGAGGGGGTGCCGCACCTCGGCCAGCTGGTCTACATCGACGGCAAGCCCCGGCCCCACGTGGAGCTGACTCTGCCGGCCGAGATCCCCTACCCCTTCGCCACACTGCCCCAGTACAAGACCGAACAACTGCTCACCCAGCACCTCGCGGGCTTCGGCACGGAAGTGGAGCGGGCGACCGAGCTCCGCTCGCTGCAGATGCGCCCGGACGACGTCGAAGTCGTCGTCGCGCACGCCGACGGCCGGACCGAGTCGCTACGTGCCCGCTACGTCATCGGCTGCGACGGCGCGCACAGTCTGGTCCGCAAGGCGGCCGGACTGACCTTCGAGGGCGACGCCCTTTCCGAGCAGTACATGATCGGTGACGTCGAGCTCGACTGGGAACTGCCCGCCGGCTACAGCATCCGGTCCGTGAAACTGGACGCGAACGGTGAAGTGGACGACATGATCGTCTGCATTCCGATGCCTGGCGTCCGGCGCTACTGGCTGTCGATGCTCCGCCCTCGCACCCAAGCCGAGGGCGATGACGACGCGAGCGCCCCGGACGAGTCCGTCCTTGCCCTGGAGGATGACCAGGGACTGGACCTCGAACAGATTCAGGCCGTGCTCGACCGGCTGTCCCCGGAGGTGACGACCGCCTCCACGCTGCGCTGGTCCTCCGCCTTCCGGACCAGCCACCGCCTCGTCGACCGCTACCGCGAGGGACGTGTCTTCGTCGCCGGGGACGCGGCACACATCCAGCCGCCGATCGGCGGGCAGGGGCTGAACACCGGCGTGCAGGACGCTTTCAACCTCGCCTGGAAACTGGCCCTGTCCGTCCGCGGGCTGGCCACGGACGACCTGCTCGACAGCTATCACGCCGAACGTCACCCGGTCGCGAAGGAAGTGGTCGACCGCACCGTCCGCCATGCCCGCTCCGTCCGCCGGGCCGGTGCCGGCCCCCTCAACAACGGCGCCGACGCCGAGTTGGCCCTCATGCGCCAGGCTCAGCTGATGGTCGCCTACCCGGACAGCCCACTGACCCAGCGGCAGTCGGCGGACCACGTACCCGAGGCTGGTCCCGTGCCCGGCGACCGCGCACCGGACTGCCGCGGCCTGCTGAGCGACCTCACCAGCTACCCGCGACGGCTGTTCGACCTGCTGCGTACCCCGCGGCACGTGCTGTTGCTGTTCGCCGGCATTGAGCACGCGTCGGGCGAGGGAGTGACCCGCCTCGAAGCCTGCGCCGCCGAGGCGCACCGCGCCGCCCACGGCCTGCTCGACGCCTACCTCATCACCGCCGCAGAGGTACCGGAGGACGCCCGACAAGTCGGCCTCAGGCCCCCGCGTGTGCAGGACGCGGCGAACGAGTTCCGCGACGCCTACGCGCCACGTGACGGCGAGGCCATCTTGATCCGCCCGGACGGCTACATCTCCGGACGCTTCCACCCCGCCGCGCCGGAAGACCTGGCGGCCCACCTGCGCCGAACCTTCGCCTGACCCTCGCAGCGAGGGCCGAGCGGTACGAAAGCGTGCCGTTGCCGTGGCAGGCCATTTCTGGCCCGGCCTGCCACGGCAGCGACAGGTCTCTCCTCACCTCGTGCTTCGCGCACCAGGAGACAGCGGTTGCGCTACGCGATCACGAACCCGAAGGAAGCGGCCGTCGCGACGGAGACGGACGATTCGAGCGGGCATCCGAAGTCAGCACATTCCGGCGGGTTCGGAGACCGTGCAGGTGTTGTCCCGGAACGTGTTGCCCTTGCCGGTGTCACGGTTGACGAGGTCGGCAGGGCCGTTGCGCCGCAAGACGTTGTCCCTCACGTCGTTGCGTTCGTTGAGTGCGCCTACGAAGCTCTTGAAGAGGACGATGCCGCCGGACAGCGGGGACGTGCCCACGTTGTCCTCGATCCGGTTGCCCGTCACGAGAATGTTCTCCGCGCCGGTGAGGACGATGCCCGAGCCTTGGAGGAAGGGCAGACGTGCGGTCTTGGGGCAGAACTTGTTGTTGGCGTGGATATGGTTCCGACGCACGGTCACAGCGCCGACCCGGGGCTTGTTCTCGTCGCCGACGATGTTGACGGCAGAGCAGTTGCCGGTGGCGTCGTTGTGGTCGACGGTCAGGTTCCGCAGCCGTCGTACGGTGATGCCGATCCGATTGCCGATCAGCCGGTTGCGGGCGACGACGGTGTTCTTGCTGTCGCGGGCGCCCTCCTCGGTGTCGATGGTGTTGGAGAGGAACACTCCGGCGTCGCCGTTGTTCCTCGCGGTGTTGTCGACGAGCCTCGTGCGGACGGACCGCTCGGTGGCGAGGCCCCACTGGCCGTTGTGCTCGGTGGTCACCCCGCGGACGGTCAGCCGGTCTGTTCTCGTGGCCCACAGACCCTGCTTGGTGAAGCCCCTGAGTGTCAGCGCGGTCACGGTGACACCGCGGACGGGACTGCTGTCCGTCCCGGCGACGCAGATGCCGTTGCCGGCCCTCGCGCACGCGTCGGCTGTGGCCGCGCCCGGCGTGATGACGGTGTTGCGGGCGCCGGCGCCGCGCAGTGTCAGGTCCGGCACGGTGATGCGGATGCTCTCGTGGTAGGTACCGGGGAAGACGACGACGGTGTCGCCGGGCTTCGCCGCGTCCACGGCCTTCTGGATGGATTGGCCGGCGCGCACCAGGTGCACCGACGGGTGGGCGGCCGAGGGGGCGGCCGCGCCCAGGCCCGACACTACGACCGCCGCCGCGCAGGCGAGGTGAGCCAACTGTCGTTTGTTCATGGGCCGAAGCTATTGACGGGTGTTGGGGCCCGCCACCGGTGATCGTCCAGGTGGACCCGCCCCTGTCACCGTGACGCGCCGAACGCTGCAAGTCCCGGGGGACGAGCCGCAGCTCGTGGACAATGCCCCCGCCCAACGCGATCTTGCCGGCGCAGAGCCTGGCCGGGGACGGTGTCGAGCAGGGTGCCGTTGACGGCGCCAAGGGGCACACGCTTCGCCGGAGGCAGTCAGGCCGGGATGAAGTTCGGCCACCAAGGTGGGACGTTGCCTGGGCACAACGGGGCGGGATAGGAGTCCGGCGTGCCAAGCCATGTGACAAGGAACCAGGTGAACCACAGGGTGAAGACGAGCCCTGCTGCAAGGGCTGCCCTGTGATGACGTCTTCCGAGGGTGCTGTGCAGGATCACCCACGGAACCGCAGCGGCGATCCATATGAGAGGCGCAAGAAGCAGCAACGTCATGCCATTGGTTACGCCGTTGCCGATGTCACAAGCAGCCCACGCAGTCCCGATCGCAGCAGTGGACACCACTGCGGTCAGGCCACCGAAGAGGAGCCCAAAGCCAGTTCCTCTGAACCGGCGGCCCGGAGGACTCGACGGCGCGGCCCTCACGATCATCTCCCCTCCTCGTCGTGGATGCGGACAATACCAATGTCCTGAAGCAGCCCGCTGGTGTCCTGGCCTTCTCTGACGCCGGTCAGACGTTCCTGGGCGTCCGAAGCCGTCGCCGGCAGATGAGGCCGTAGGAGAGGGAGACGCTGGGGCTGTGCTCCCGAAGGATGTTGTCCGGGTATGGCTCAACCCGTTGTCGCTCGGGCCGAGGTTGGTGTGGGAGCTGCTGGCCTTGATCTGATCGATGTCGTCGCCGACGCCGCCGATGCCGTTGGAGATGTCGGCCTGCTGCTTCAGGATCTGGTCGAGGAACCGCCCTTGCTGCCTGTTCCGCAGCGCCGCCCCCGCCGGCGTGGTCAGGAACCCCGTGCGCTCATCGGCCGCACTTCAGGCGCGCTTGTCCTCCGCACTCCCTCTCATCGAGCACGCCACGGCATGTCCAGTCCCGGTCGGCACGCACTACGGCGCACCCGTCTCCGTCGGCGGACCGTCATGCAAGATCGAAGTTAAAGCATGGACATGATCGGCGACGGATGACTAACCTGCTTCCCGACCAGCCTGTCGGTCATCCACAGCCGACAGCGCGCGGCCGGCCTGACCAGCCGGCCCGAACAGAGGGGGATCTTGTGCTCCACATGAAGAAGCTCGGCAAGAGGACGCTCACCTCGCTCCTCTCGACGCCGCTGCTGCTCGGCGGCATCGCTGTGGCAGCGCCTATTGCCTTGGCCACCCCGGCCAGCGCCGCGGTTCACGGCTGCTCGTTCCACCAGATCAACCTTTACTCGATCAGTTCGACTTGCCGCTACGGCCCGGGAGAGCAGCGGGCCAAGATCCGCTGCACTGACGGCATCAACGGCGACACGTCCATCGTCTACGGCCCGTGGAAGCAGTGGTACCAGAAGTCCGTGGCTGTGTGCGGCGCGCCCCAGAGGACCAGCGCGAAGTTCATCGAAACCCAGGTCAGGAGCTGACCCGCAAGCTGGACAGGCTCTAGCCTGCACGATTCGCCTGCGGCCACGTCCGGATCTTGAAAAATACTGAAAGTGCCTTCTGGACTGGGGCGATGAGGCTCTTCCAGGGCTTCCGTCACCCCAGCTGGAAGGCACTTCCTGCTTGCGATCGTAAAATCTCGGCGGCCGATTGGTGAGGATTGAGACCGGATCTGGATCCCTGCACCGGATGGCGCCTCGCTGGCAACGCAGTTGTAGCGGGGCGTGGCGTGGAGTGGAGGCTTGCCAGCCGCGTGGCCAACAGGGCTCCAATAGAGGCAGGTTGCCCTGGGACGTTTCTGCTCCATGCCCTGGCGCCGTCTTGGGCTCTGGACGGACGGGGTGAGGTCACGCAGGAGTGCCGAGCGGTGGGTGCTCGAGCAGGCGGGGCTTGTATTCGACCAGCCGGATGCGGTCGTCGAAGGTGCGGTGCTCGATCATTTCGAGGGCGACGTCCGGATAGCCGTCGTAGATGCGTTCTTCGCCCGTGGCGCCGGTGATCACGGGGAACATCACGACCCGGAAGCGGTCGACGAGTCCGGCTCGCAGCAGGGACCGGCACAGGCTGAGGCTGCCGATCGTGCTGAGGAGTCCCGAGCCATTGGACTTCATGGCGCGGACCGTCTCGACGGCGTCCTCGCGGACGAGCGTGGCGACGGACGTGTCCTTTCCTCGTATCCTCGGGTGTCACGAGTTTGGACTGGCCGGGAGCCATAAACTCATCGGCCACGCGGCGGAGGATCGAGAAAACCCATGACGCTGCAGCCGATCGGGCCGGCGGAGCGGCAATGCTTCGGAGGGCCCGCCCCGGCCGTCATGGGCGAACGCGTCCGCGAAGTCCTGGCGCCGGCCCGATGTTCCGGGCGCAATGATCTGGGGCCGGTGGTGGGCCGACACCAGTCAGATGTGGGGCCAGTCCTGGTTGGCTGTCACTTCGCGTGCGACGTGACGCCACTGGTCTTCTCCGCCGGGCAGGGGCCAGGCCCAGGTCGGCTGTTCCGCGGTGTTCAGGTCGTGAAGAAGGCGGACGAGCTGTGGGCCGACGATGCCGGCGCCGTCCGGGACGGTGGAGCCGTGGTAGGCGCGGAGTTCGGCGAAGCGTTTCAGTTCGTCCTCGTAGAAGCTCACGGCCTGATCGACACCCCGGGCCAGGTCATCGCGCGGCACCGTGCGGTGCAACTGCAGCAGCGGAGGCTCGACGGATTCGGCGATCGCCGCGGCGAGCCGTGCGTGACCGTCCAGGATCAGATGGCAGTCCAGGCCACTGACCCACCACAACAGGACGGGTGGGAGCGTTCCTTCACGGGCCTGCTTGCGGTACGCCTTGACCCGGCTGTCGTCGGCATCGGGCATGGGCCGCAGCGGAAGGACCTCCCACGAACCGGAATGGAAGAACCAGTCGATGTAGCCGTCTGGACAACCGTCGACGAGCATCGAGTTCCAGTACTCGGCATGCGCGGTGTCGGCGTGGCGCCAGCGCAGGAGCGGACTGTCGCATGACAGTAGCCACCGTCCCTCATGCAATGGACTGTCCGGTGAGTCGATGAGGTACTGCGCAAAGCGGTGAGCCCACCGTTCCGGGCTGCCCGCCAGGGCGCGCCCCACATCGGCGCGCAACGGCGGGACGAAGGAGCGGTACTCGTCAGTGCGCCAGAAGTCCACGCCCTGGAGCTGCTCATCGACAACGGCGAGCAATACAGGCCGCGACAGCTGGGAGACCAAGAGTTGCGTCCCGGCGCTGAACACGCACAACCCCGGCTGGTGGGGGCCCTGTACGTCCAGGGACAGGCCCATCCATGTGCCATCGTCCCTCGTGGCATCGCTGCGCTGCATGCCGAGAGCGTAGACGGCTGCCGCGGTGGACCGCGACGGCTCCCTTGGCCGTTGAACACGGCCCAAACACTCCACGGCCTGTGGCCCCGGTGGAAACACACGGAGGTGCTCTCGTTGGAGATCCTCACTCCGCTGAACGCCGGACCGAGTGGGACGACGAGCGGCCCTGGGCGATGGCACAGAACCCCATTACTACGCGCTGCCGGACCCGGAATGAGCTGCCATCCCGTCGAGCAACACCTTTCTCCACGAGGTGACGTGAGGTCGGCGGCGGAGCAGCGCCCGGCGCTCGCGCTCGGTCATGCCGCCCCACACACCCCACTCGATGCGGTTGTCGAGGGCATCGGCGAGACACTCGGCACGGACGGAACAGCCTGCGCAGATCGCTTTGGCCCGGGTCTGGCCCGCGCCGTCGGCGAACAGCGCCTCGGAGTCGCCGGTGCGGCATGCCGCGTCCTCGCTCCAGTCCTGCAACCTGGTCATGTCGCCTCCCCCTGTCGCACACGGCGACACCGAAGAGCCTACTGCCCAGGTCAGCAGGCCCTAAGCCCCGCTCTCAGGAGGACCGTGAAAAGAGCACGCTCAGGCTGAGGACTCTGTAGTCAGTCGGCGTAGGCGGGAACAGTTGGACGTCGGAGACGGCGAGGCCGGTGCGGGCTCGTTCACGTCGCGCGGGATGACGCCAGCGGCCACGAGTGTCCAAGGAGATGTCGGCGCTCACTTCGACAACGACGCTCGGCTGGAGGAGGTCGAGGCCTCTTGGACCTTGCGGTGGCCGAAAGGCCGGCAGGCCTCGACGGTTGCACCCCGGTCCTGGTTGAGGTCCGCCTCTGCAGAGCGGTAGACGGGCTCGGGGGCGTGCTCCCTCCTGTCGTGCCCATGCCTCATGCTGTTCCATGCGTTGATGAACCGAGGGAGACGACATGACCGAGGACGAACTGATCGCGGCAGTCAGGAAGCAGACACCCGACGACAACCTGGCACCGGTCGCCACCCTCACCGTGACCTCCGCCGTCGAGGCGGAGGTCGGTCACCCGATGCCCCGTTTCCTCCGCAGGCTCTATGCCGAAGTCTCCAACGGCGGCTTCGGCATCGACGGCTGGGAGTGCGCCTCGTTGAGCCCGCTTCCTGACCACTACTTCTGCGACGGTGAGGACATCCTCGAGCTCTACCGCGGTTTCACCACTCCCACCCAAGACCCGGACGATGAGACCGTCCCGCACGGCATCGTTCCGATCATGGACCGCGGCTGCACGATGTGGACCCTTGTCGACTTCCGCACGCCCGACGGCCGCATCTGGGTATGGGATGGGAACGAGTGCTGCCGCAAGCTCTGTCCCACCACCATCACCTCCGTGCGGGAGTACTTCGCCGAGGGCATCGCGGGTCGACTGGACGGCGCCAGCCCGCTGCACAGCCAGTTGATAAGGGAGTCCTGCGAGCACTGAGGATCAAGCGGCCGGTGTCTCGAACTCCGAGCGGAAGCATCACCTCACGGGGCGTCTTCAGCGCTGCCTCTCAATGGTGAGGTCCGCGGCGGCGATGATCGCCTCCGGTCTCAAGCGCGGGCAGGATGGCGACCCGCCAGGTCGTGGGACCAGTTCTCGCCGCCCAAGGCTGCGAAGCGTTCCGCTGTTCTCCGCTTGATGCCGATCAAGTCGGAGAGCACGACGGGTGGCAGGTCGGCGAGCACTTGCATCATGGCCGTGTTCCGGGCTGCGCGGGCGGGCAGGTCGTAGCGCTTGAGTTTGTCGGACGGTCCCGCAGGGTTGCGGGGGCGCCCGGGGGCTCGGCTCGGCAGCAGGTACCTGGTGGCTTCGTTGCCGTGCCGGGATCCGTCTTCTAGGTGGTCGTCGATGAGGCGGGCGAGCTTCGGTGGCAGGACGACGGGGTGGCGGATGATCGACAGTTAGGTGTGATCCGCGTCGTGGTGGAGGTGGTTGGGGAGTGAGTTCGACAATGCGGGTCAGAGGGAGGGCGTAGAGGCGGACGAGGGCTGCGGCGATGCGAACGTCCGACGGAAGCCTGGGGTCGTTCAGGCACCGGCGTAGTTCCTCGTAGTGGTCTTCTATGGTCCGCCGCTTCGTTGGCGCTCCCAGACTTCCCGTACCGCACCGCCAGCGAGCCGAACTGTCCGAACTACGGGCTCTTCCCATGCCGTCGTAAACCCACCAGGTCGACCATGGAGGACTCGGTGCGCCGGGTTCCGTAGGCGTAGATCGTCTTCAGCACCGCGGCGTCGCGCAGCGCGGTCAGTGTCCCCTTTCGCCCGTGTCCGTTGATCTGGGCCGGCCGGGCATCGTGCTTCGAACAGGGCCTGGACCTCGTCATAGGTCAGCGGCTCCGCTGTGACGCCGACATGGCAAGGGAGTTGGTGGGGTGATCAGCGAGAACGGCGATTCTGGCGAGCCGCCCGATGTTGCATTAACCGCGATTCATCGCGTTTCTCGCCTTCTCCCAGCCCTGCATCCCCCTTTGATAGGGCGGGGACAACCGCTTCGGACCGATGCAGTCGATCCCGAAGGGCGCGCACTCCCGCATCCGCGACAGTGCCTCTTCGCGAGCTACTGCGGCCGCTGCTCTGGGAGCGACGTGTCCTGGAAGGCCAACGACCGCACCAGTTCGCTGTGGGTCTGGAGCTCGTGAGGACTCCGTAGGCCGAGCACGTCCTTGCCGTCCGCCGTCGAAGTCCCGTCCGTGGGGAGCCCGTGCCGGCCAGGCCGCCGGAACCGCACCGCTAGTCGGTGCGGTTCCGGCGGCCGGGACGGCTCAGCCCGCGTCCGCCGTCCACGTCACCTCTGCTGTGTCAACGGTCCCTGCGCGGCGTCCGGGTGCGGTCTGGAACTGCCAGTAGAGGTTGGTGTGCGCGATGACCTGGCCCGGAGGCGGCGCGCCGTAACGGCTGAGGTCTTCCGTCGTGTGGGCGTCGCCGACCAGCGTCACGTCGTACCCGCGGACGAAGGCCCCGTGGAGGGTGGAGCGGATGCACGCGTCGCTCTGGGCACCCGTCACGACGAGCCGGCCCACCCCGTGCTCGGCGAGCAGCGACTCCAGCGTGGTGTCCTCGAACGAGTCGCCGTAGGTCTTGTGGACAAGAGGCTCCGTGTCCCTACGAACCAGCTCCGGTACGTACTGCCAGGGTTCGCTGTCCCGTTCCAGACCCTCGCCGGAATGCTGCACCCAGATCACGGGCACATCCTCGGCACGGGCTTTGCCCACCAGGGCGCTGATGTTCGCGATCACGCCGTCACGGTTGTGGGCCTCCGCCACCACCCCGTTCTGGACGTCGATGACGAGCAGCGCGGTTTTCGGCCGATCGGGCAGGGTTGTCAAGGTGAACTCCTGTCGTCTTCGCGGGTCTTGTGCTGCCTCCACAGTAGGCGGGGCCACTGACAGTGGCACGCGCGCTCGAGTTGGCAGGCTCTCCCGGCACGGCGCACGATCCAGGACCCGAGACCCAGCCCCCGTCGTGAGGCTGTGGAACGCCGCCACAGGGGTCCGGGTGGGCATGCTTGCAGCGAGTCAACTGTGGGTACGTGGCAGGGCCGGCGGTCAGGAGGGCCACACGGTGAACGAATGGGTTTTTGTTCTTGCGGTGATCGCGATCGTCCCCTTGGCGGTTTTCGCGATGTGGGCACAGTCGGAAAGCGCGCGTGATTTCTGGCGCCGACGTCGGGGACACCAGTAGAAGACGTTTGGCGGCGCACGGCTCATGGCCAGAGCCTCGTCCGGACGAGGCTGCCGGTGACCAGGCCGCCGTCTGCCACACACCACAGCGCTCGCACCCGGGTGAGATGGCCGCAGCCGGGGGCGTCGGTAGACGAAGGCGGAGTCATTCTTGGGTGATCGACCGAGAGATGTCAGCCCTCGTGGTTGCCTCTTCCCGCCCCTGAGGTCACCGTGCAGACCGGCGACCGTCGCGCACACGAGCGGCATCACCACACGCCGGGGACGCAGCGTCCACTCCCCGGGGCATCAGGGGGCGACCGGGATGGCCGGTCAGCCGGCCGGATCCACGTGGGCGTCGTTCTTCTTCATGCACGCGTCCTCGAAGGCAAGCACAGTGATGACGCCGTCCTCCCTCAGGAGCCGGTACTCGGCAATCACGGTCCAGCCGCGCTGCGTGAGGACGGTCCGGGCTTCGTAGATCCGGCCGTCGTCCCCACCTCTGCGCTCCGAGCGTTTCCCAGCCTGCGGCCAGTCACGCTCACGCAGCTCGGCCACCATGGCCGTGAAGCGGGCGACGTCGGCGGGGCGGTGCTGGAACCGATGCCTTTGTAAGCGACGCCGCATGCTCGCGGCGAGCCCGCCCGAGCGTTCCGGCGCGCATCGGCGTAGTCGGGTTCGTTCGCCGGCACGCCCGCGTCCGCGGCCGAATCGTCGAGGTCCGTGCGCACGGCTTCATTCGTGAGCGGCCGGGTGCCACTGGGCCGTGGCGACGGGGAAACCGCAGTGACGGCGTCGCCACCACCGCAGCCCCCGGCTCCGAGCGCGATCACCGCTGTCACCACGGCAGCCCACGTCGTTCTGCGCACAGACTTCCCCTCCCAGGCCATGGGAGTCGTGCGCCCCAGCGATCAAGGCAGGAGTGTGCCACGCCGTACCGACAGGCCGGCACGCCAGGCCTCCGCGGGCGAAGGACTCCAAGAGAGTGAGAACTCCTCCGCGAGCGACAGCCCCAGAGGGAGTGAGGTGGTGGCTGCGTTACGAGGTCAAGAGTTTGGGAACCCCTGACCCATGACCGCTTCCGATGAAGAAGAGAAGGCCGGGACGCCCCACGCGCGCCACTCCCAGCCCAGCACACGTCCGGGTTCCGACCAGGCGCAGACGATCACCAGCCCGACGCCGCCCGTCGCACAGACCACCGGCCCCTCGAAGCCGAGCGAAGTGGTCGACGATGAGAACGCCCCGGAGCCACCGCACCCTGACGAGGAGCAGAAGACGTCTAACGGCTGAAAGCGACGAGTACGGCCGCGCGGTCTCGGCGCCAGGACGCACCTTCGCTGCCGCGAACTGCAGGCGCGACATTTCCCGCGCTCCCTGGGGCGAGTCCTGCCGCGGCCGTACCGAAGTGGACCCGTCTGTTGCCACAGCTCACGTTGAACGAGTCCTGTCGCCGGCCTCCAAGCTGCTGTACTCCTGCGACCGAAGACAGCAGCACCTGGTCGCGCTGGCGCCTGGCCCCGCGTGCCGGGGGAGCCCGGCCGGCCGTGGCTGGAGGAGGCCTGCACACGATCGAGGCGACCGTGACGCATTATGGCGGCAACAGTCAGGTCATCCCAAGTTGGCTGCGTTCCTTCGTTGCCGTCTTGGAGTCCGTGGTCAGGTGGTTGACCCGATCTCGACCATGCTGATCACACAGGGGGCTCAGTCGGCCCGGCCTTCGACGAGGGCTCGTTCGTCACGCGAAACCAGCGGGCCGCCCCCGGCACTGGCCCGCCGTTGCCCGCCCGCGGATGGGCTGGTGATGGTGGCCGCCTCGCGGACGCGTGCGTCCGGCTGCGGGGCCCGTACATCCGGACCTGGACGAGCGAGTTCTTGAACCCGGTCCTGTACGCCGTGCCGTACCTGTAGCCGTACTGCTCCGCTACGTGAGCCAGGGCCGCCGCCTTCAGCGTGGAAGCCCTGAGGGGCGATCTCCACGATGTCCTGCTGACGGGCGATCTGCCGCAGCATCCCAGCTGTATGACGTTCTACGGACATCCTGTTCCCGCCCCCTGAGGGGCCTGCGCTTGGGCCCGACCGGCGTAGAGCTTAGTACTCCAGCAGGGCTTTGCTGACGCCTGAAGGCCGTCATCAGCCCTCTCACCACATGGGGAGCACGTTCCCGCCGAAACGGGCGGTCAAGAGGCACGCACTTGGCGGTCATACGGTGGTCTGGTGGGTGCGGGTGGCCCAGGCCGGGCGGGGGGCGTCGTGGCGGGGGCGGTGCGCGATGCCCCAGGCGGCGAGGTCGCGTCCGGACCACAGGAAGCTGGAGTTCGGCCGGTGCTGGGCAGCGCTGACGGCATCCAAACGCCGCCATCCCGTGCCGGCGTTCAGGTGCGCCTCCCAGCCACTCGACAGGGAACCGTCGCGGCGTCGGTAGCGGTTGACCATGCCGTGCACGGTGCCCTGATGCTCGACCAGCCAGCGGGCGGCCTCGACATCATTGGCGCGCTGGGTCAAGCGCCAGCCGGGACCGAGCCGCGCTGTGAGGTCGAGCGTGGTGACGCGGGGGAGGGCCAGGGCCGTGGTGTGGCGGTGCTCGGCGGTTGCCTGGCGAGCGGCGAGGTCTGCAGTGCAGGCCGGACATTGCAGGCGGTCGCCCAGCAGTGGGTCACTCGCGCCCCGTTGCGCATCGCCCTCCTTGACTTGCCAGCCGTCGGCGGCCAGCTGCCTGCGCAGCTCGGCCGGCAGCAGCGTGCCGGCCGCGGTCCGCTCCCGGCCCTGGTCGTCGGTGACGGCTGCCGTGCACGTACCGCACTGCGGCACGTACACCGTCCGGAATGAAACCACTTCGCCCCCTGCTGGTACTGATCGGCCGTCAGGCCCCATTTTTCGTACCTACAGTTGTACCTTCTCCGCCCCTGCGCATGAGCGGTGGCCCCCGCCCGGGAGAAGA
Source organism: Streptomyces sp. NPDC026417 (assembly GCF_055567695.1). NCBI lineage: Bacteria > Bacillati > Actinomycetota > Actinomycetes > Kitasatosporales > Streptomycetaceae > Streptomyces > Streptomyces sp. NPDC026417. Next base: position 38,980 of record NZ_JBVHPY010000021.1, on the reverse strand, counting down.
GAGGCAGACCCACCAGCAGTTGCCCGAGCGAAACCCGTTCCGCCGACGGCGACGCCCTCCATCCGCTGCAGGTCCAGATGTGACCGGAACGGCGTCAGTGAGTAAATGCAACGAGCTCCCGGTGGACCCCGGCTCTCCGATGCCCGGAGTACGTCTTTTTTCAGCCATTCCCCTAGAACGCCTCTGCACGGAAAGGTACTTCCGTACGGGAGCACGCGCCTGACATCTTGCATCCACCACTCGTTTCGTACGGCCTCGCCGGTGCCCTCAGTAGGGCCGGGCCGTCTCCGGAGGACGCATTGATACCCCACATATCCAGTCGGCCTAGACGCACGCTGATCCTGGCAGCCACGCTCGGCGCCGCCCTCGCGTTCGGCGCCCCGAGCGCCCTTGCGGGCACGCTCCCCGTCGGCCCCTCCACCGCGCCGACCGCCAGCGCCCACGCTCCGGCCGCCGTACCGGCTTCCCAGAGTGCGACCTGGGTGGCCGGCACGCGTGCCTACCTCGTGATCACCGCCCCCGGTGACAGTTCGGCGGTCCGTTCCGCGATCGCGGCCAATGGCGGCACCGTCTTCTCGAACTTCGATGCCATCGGTGTGATCGTCGCCCACTCGGCGTCCAGCGGATTCGCCGCCACCATGCGTGGCGTCGCCGGTGTGCAGCAGGTCGGCGCCACGCGCACCTCGGACGTCCCGGCCGCCGCCTACAACCCGGCGATCCCGGCCAGTCCGGCCCAGGCCTCGACCCCGGCCGGCGAACCGGTCCGGGCCGACATGAGCCAGATCAAGGCCGACCAGGCCTGGGCCGTGAACCCGGGCTCTGCGTCCGTCACGGTCGGCGTCCTGGACACCGGTGTGGATGACCAGCACCAGGACCTGGCGCCCAACTTCAACGCGGCCGACTCGGTCTCCTGCGCCTACGGCAAGCCCGACACTCGTGTCGGCGCCTGGCGTGACGTCGACACGCACGGCACCCACGTAGCGGGCACCATCGCCGCGGCCAAGAACGGCAAGGGCGTCGTCGGCGTGGCCCCCGGCGTGAAGATCTCCGCGGTCCGGGTCGCTGAGCCGGGCAACTCCTTCTTCTTCGCCGAGAACACCATCTGCGGCTTCGTCTGGGCCGGTGACCACGGCTTCAAGGTCACCAACAACAGCTACTACACGGACCCGTGGCAGTTCAACTGCCCGGACAACATCGACCAGGCCGCCATCATCGAGGGCGTCAAGCGCGCCCAGGAGTACGCCGAGGGCAAGGGCTCCCTCCAGATCGCCGCCGCGGGCAACGAGAACTACGACCTCGCCCACAAGACGACCGACTCCGCGAGCCCGAACGACTCGACGCCGGTCACCCGCACCATCACCAACGCCTGCCTCGACATCCCGACCGAGCTGCCGGGCGTGGTCACGGTCGCGGCCAACGGCACGGGTGTCACCAAGGCCTCGTTCTCCAACTACGGGCAGGGCGTCATCGACATCGCGGCGCCGGGCAGCAGCGTGTACTCCACCGTCCCCGGCGGCAGTTACGGCAGCAAGAGCGGCACCTCGATGGCCACCCCGCATGTGGTCGGCGTGGCGGCACTCATCGCCAGCGCCAACCCGGGCATCACCCCGGCGCAGATCCGCGCCAAGCTGGCCGCCCAGGCCAACGACATCGCCTGCCCCTCGGACAGCCGCTGCACGGGCACGACGGCCAACAATTCGTTCTTCGGCGAAGGACAAGTCGACGCCCTCAAGGCCGTCGGGACCACCCCGCCGCCCGGTAAGTACTTCGAGAGCCTCGCGGACTTCACCATCAGCGACAACGCGACCGTGGAGAGCCCCATCGCCGTAACCGGCGTGACCGGCAACGCCCCAGCCACCCTCAAGGTGGGTGTGGACATCAAGCACACCTACATCGGTGACCTGAAGGTCGACCTGGTGGCGCCGGACGGCACTGTCTACACGCTGCACAACCACGCCGGCGGCAGCGCCGACAACATCGCCCAGACATACACCGTGAACGCCTCCTCTGAGGTCGCGAACGGCACCTGGAAGCTGCGCGTCAACGACAACGCCGCCTCCGACACAGGCAAGATCGACGCCTGGAACCTGACCTTCTAGGACTCCTCCGGGCGATTTCTGAGGGCAGAGGCGCCCAGCACGCTTGAATCTCGTTGTCGAAGGTCTTGCCCAGTGAGGTAAAAGGGCGGCATGGATATCGCCGTACTTGAGCGGATGCTGGACGAGACCTTCGATCACGCCGTTGTGCACCACGGATACACCGATTACATGCGCGATTACGAGGTCATCGTCTACGCGACGGCTGACGCGCGAACCGGCATCGCGCCCAACCATCTGCGGTACCTCTTCCGTTACTGCGTTGAGGCCCGGTGTGAGACCTCAGTGCCGGCGGACACCTGGCGGGTCTCTTTGGACGAGCGGCTCATCGACCACGAAACCGGTGTCGACCTCGACGGATACGTCTGGGGTGTGAAGTGGCACGCCCTGTACCCGGGAGCCAGACTCCTTCCTGAGTCGGAGGCGGCCCGCCGTTGGTCGAAGGCCCTCGGGATCGATTTTCACGAGGTGCGCATGGAGACCAGCGCGCACAACGTGACCTTGCTCTTCTCGGACCTTCAGGTGAGCGAGGTCCCGGTCGGATACGCACCTTTCGTCACCGAGTAGGGATTCGTGTGATCGTTGTCGGCTGTGAGGCCATCGAGCTTCTTGCGTAGCCGTCCGCGCCGGGCCGGCCTGGAGCAACGGTCCCGTTCGTGAGTCCTGCGACCGGGGGGGTCGGCCGCAGTTCCCGGGGGTGAGCGGCAGTGAGGCTGCCCGCCTGGGCGAGGGCTCATGAGGGGGAGGGCGGCGGGGCTTGAGGACCGCTACGCGGCGGTGCAGCAACGGCTGGCCGAGGGCAGTCCCTGACGGCGATCGGTCGGGAACTCCGGCTTGACCGCTCCACCGTCCCCCGATTCGCCCCGGGCCACCAGCATCGACGAGCTGCTGGTCAAGGCGGTCAATCGGCAGTCCATCCTCGACGCGTACAAGTTCTACCTGCACCAACGGTGGAACGAGGGCTGTCACGGCATCCCCCGGATCATGACCGGTCCGGACCGCCTGACCGCCGGCGATGCCTTGGGGCTCAAGGAGATCCGGGCCGCCTGCCCCGCCGCGGGGTCAGCGCCAGCCTAACCACAAGATCCTCGACGGAGCGGGGTTACGTGATCATCGGCGGGGTGTGCCGGTGGGAGGTGTGGGGTGGGTTGTGAGACGACGGGCTTCGGCGATGACCTCTGCAGTGACCTGGGCCACGACGGTTTTGTCCTCATGATCGAGGATGCCGTATTCGTCGTCGAGCTCTGCGAGTCGCTTGGTCAGGGGCAGTTCGTGTCCGTAGCGGTGATGAATCCGGAAAGTGAACTCCCAAGGGGCGAGCTCGCCGGCGAGCATGCGGCGTGCGAGGGCTCGGGCGGCGGCTTCCTGGCCGGCCTTGCTGCCGTGTGGAAAGAGGGTGAGGCCGAGTTCGGCGAGTGCCGGCGGAAGCAAGTCGTGGATGTCGTAGTCCGCCTCGGCGCGTGTGCGGGCGGCGAGAATCCGTAGGCCGGGGGTGTCGAGTCCGGCGACGAGCGCATCACAGGCGGAAGTGACGACCTCGCTCGCGCGGATTTCCCCCATGCTCCAGAGGACGGCATGGTCCTGTAGAGCGAGTGCTGCTGCTTCGGTCGGCGTCACTCGCCCATGATTCCCTTCATGGTGTGTCCCGGTCGAGCAAGTTCTTCACGAAGGCGCTGCTCGGCGGCCTGTTTCAGCAGAGGTCGTGCAGAGAAGCGCGCAGCGCATGGTGTTCTTCCAGACCGCCACGGCGGCAACAGCAGCCGTTGGAATGCCGCAAGCATGACAACCAGCACCAGGTTGAGGACGGTCACACAAAAGCAGGAGCAGGCTGCGCCGAAACAGCAGAGTCCACCCCTCGCGCATGTGCCGGAGCACCGCCCGAGGCGACGCGCCTCGCGACGGCGCCGACCTGGCGGGGGAGGAACAGAAGGCCGCGCCCCCGCCGGACGAGCGGCCGCCCCTTGTGACTGCAACAGATCGGATGAGGACGGCTGCTGGTCCCAGCGTCGTCGTCCTGCTCGAGCCGACGTCGGCGGCTGAGCTGAGGGGCCGTTATGCGCCGAGGAGGAAGGCGGGTGGGGCGCGGGACGGGAAAGTGTTATTCCCTAGCCGTCCTCTCGTCTCCTGTTGCGATAACCGCTCACCAGAGCAGCCATGTCTGCTCTTGTACGAGGATGTATCGCATGGGACATGACAGGTCCGACAGGACCGATGCGTTTCCGGACCTCCGCACGGTAGAGGCAGCCCGAGACGGTGACACCGGGGCCATCGAACGGCTCACCGCAGGCGCCCTGCCGCTGGTCTACAACGTGGTCGGGCGGGCGGCGGAGGCCGACCTCGACGTCGACGACATCGTGCAGGACACCATGGTCGCGGTGATCCGCGCGCTGCCGGACCTGCGGGACGCGGCGAAGTTCCGCTCGTGGCTGGTGGCCATCGCGATCCGCCAGCTCACCGACGCCCGGCGCCGCGCGCGGTCCGGCCGGCTGGCAACACTGGAGCACGCCGACGAACGGCACTCGCCGGAACCCGACTTCGCGACCTTCTTCCTGCTGCGGCAATCGCTCTCCGCGGAGCAGCGGCAGGTCGCCGCGGCCACTGCGTGGCTGGACCCGTCGTACCGTGATCTGCTGTCGCTGTGGTGGCTGGAGGCGTGCGGACGCCTGTCCCGAAAGGACATCGCAGCGGCTCTGAAGCTTCCGGCGACCCATCTGGCGGTCCAGGTGCAGCGGATGAAGACCCAGCTGGACGTGGCGCGGACGGTCGTGCGAGCGCTGTCTCGTATTCCGCGCTGCGCTGAGCTGACCGAGCTCGTCGGCCCCGGCGACCCGGTGCCCAGCCCTCTGTTGCGCAAGCGGATCGCCCGGCACCTGCGCTCGTGCGAGGCGTGTGGTCATCCCACCGGCCGGCTGGTTCCGCCCGAGCGACTGCTCGCGGGCCTGCCGCTGCTCGTACCGGGCCGAGTGGGAGATGTTGCAGCCGAAGTGACGAGGTGGACCGGTCCGGCTGTGCAGCCGGGGCTCGGCGAGGCGGGGAGTCCGGCGGACGCCGTCGGCGGGTCGTACGGCGGCGCGGACGCCCCGGTCGATGCCGGTGTCACCGGCGCTGCTGGCCAGTCCCACCAGGCCGCAGCCGTCCGGCACACCACATACCGGCCCGCGCGCCGCCGGCAAGGTTCTCGCGCGACCGACCGCCCACGCGGTGACCACGGAATGGTCGGCGGGCTCTCCGCCAAGGCGACGGGTGCGACTGTCGCCGCCGGGATGGCCGCGCTCGTCGTCACGGGCCTCGTCCTGGTCCCGACGGGGGCGGAGCACTCCGCCGGCGCGCGGAGTACCGCCTCCCAGGTGGGTCCGTCAAGGGCGGCGACACCCGCCCCCACCTCCCAACGGAGCGCCGACCCGCGCGGCCCCGCCCCGTCCCGCGTGGTCACGGTCGCCTCACGCACGTCCCGGTCCGCCAAGCCCCCTGTCCCCACCTACTTCGTGAGTTCCAGCGGCAGCGATTCCAACCCCGGCACGTCGGCCGGATCGCCGTTGCGCACGCCGCAGAGGGCCGCGGACTTGGCCGGCCCCGGCGACGTCGTCGCCGTCATGAACGGCACGTACACCGAGCCCCGCAAGGGCTCCAACGTGCTGACCATCAAGCGCTCGGGGCGTCCGGGAGCCCCCATCACCTTCATGGCGTATCCCGGCCACCGGCCAGTCCTGAACCCCAAGACGGCCTGGAACGGCATCAGCGTCTACGGCGCGTCCCACATCGTCATCAAGAACCTGGAAGTCAAAGGCAACAACGCCGCCCTGTCCCTGGCCGACGCCGAACGCTCCTCCAGCAAGACCGACCCCACGTACAACACCAACTGCATAACAGTGGAGAAGAACCGGGAGGCCGGCACCTTCCCCCACCACGTCAACATCACAGGAAACCTGGTACACGGCTGCGCGGGCGGCGGAATCTCCGCGATCGAGGCCGACCACGTCACCATCAGCCGCAACCACGTCCACTCCAACGCCTGGTTCACCGTCTACGGCACCAGCGGCATCTCCATCCTCACCCCCCGCGACATCGGCGGCAGCGCACCCCGGACATACAAGATCCGTATCACCGGCAACCGCGTCCACGACAACGAGACCAAGGTCAAGTGGGAAGGCTGCCGCTGCTACTCCGACGGCAACGGCATCATCGTCGACACCACGAAGGGCGACCCGAAGCGTGCGAGGCCCGCCTATAGCGGGCGCGTACTGGTCGCCAACAACGTCAGCTACGACAACGGCGGTTCAGGTATCCACGCCTACAAGAGCCAGCACGTCGACATCGTCCACAACACGGCCTACCTCAATGGCCGAAGCACCCGTATGAAAAAGCCATATGCCAACATCTTCGCCAACGACAGCACCGACGTACGGCTCCTCAACAACATCGCCTACGGCCGCCCCGGCCAGGCAACCAACAGCAAGTCCCGCAATGTGAACGTCACGTACGACTACAACCTCTACTTCGGTGGCAAGGCACCCGAGACCAAGGGCCCGCACGACATCATCGCCGACCCGAAGTTCACCGACCCCGGCAAAGGCCTGGCCGCGGACTTCCGGCTCACCAAGAGCTCACCCGCCATCGGTTCTGCCACCCCGTTCCCGGCTGTGATCACCGACTTCACCGGGGAGTCCCGCAAGGGGGGCGCACCTGACCGGGGCGCGTACAGCCTCGGAGCCGCTCCCGGTGGCGGCGACACGGCAGCGCAGGAAAGCCCGAACGCGGCTGCCGGCGAATCATCCGATGACACGGACGCAGGGTCCTCTGCCGGCGCGGGTGCGACCAGCGGCAAGGGCGCCGCGACATCCGGCGCGACTGGTGGCGACAGCTCCGACCTCGCGGCCCACGGCGGGAGCGAACCGCTGGCACAGACCGGCGGCTCCGACCCGGTGGTACCGCTGGGTATAGCTGCCGGCGTCCTGATTGTCGGGGCTGGCCTGCTCGTGCTCGCCCGACGCAGGCGTTCTTGACATGGCCGGGTCGTCCCCGGGCTGCCGGGGACGACCCGGATTCGTGGAGAGGGAATGAGGGCGCCGGTCGGGCCGGGGACGGCGCTGTCGGGTTCGATCATCTGCACCCCCGGGGTGATGTTCTCCAGCAGGCGGCGCAGCTGCTCGGGCAATTCGACGTCGGAGCCTGGCGGTAGCTCGAAGCGCAGGTGAAGGATGCTGCGGCTGCTGCCGGCGTTCATCCGGCACTTCCTTGACTCGGTGGCCGAGCTGCCGCAGGTCGGCGGAGCGGCTGCCGGCGGGCTGGAGGTCGGCGTAGGGGTGGAGTTTCGCTCCGGCCGTGCCGTCTGTGAGGGTCCGTTGCGGCACCGGGGTGGTGGGCCGGGCGGGTGTCGTTGCGGGGGAGGGGCGGCCGAGGAGGTCGAGGGCGGCCTGCGGGCCATGGTCGCGGCGGGCGGAGGCTGCTCGCACGCCGGCAACCAGTACGCGCTGGCCGGGATCCAGGCCCTTCAGGTGGGCGGCGTCGATCGCGCCGAGCTCGCGCAGGAGCCGGTGGTGGTGGTCCAGCAGATGGTGCGTGACGTCGCGATCGACAACGTGCCCAGCTCCGCGCTCAGCTTGTCGCGCCTGCTCATCTCCGGCAGGCCGCTGGACTGCGCGGTCACCAGCTCCCCTCCACGACGCTCTCGCGCAGGCCGCCAACACCGGTGGCCAGGCGCCTCGTCGAGGACCGAATCCACGGCATGTGGTAGTGGAGGGTGCCCGGGGAGACGCAGAGGAACTCGGTGATCGAGGCGATGGCACGGTCGGGGTCGGCAGCGCGTTCCGGGCGGCAGCCAGGCCCTGGTTGGACGATGAGTTCGCGGTGAACTCCGTGAGGGCGGCGAACACATGGAGGACCAGCCGGCGGCCGGGGGTCGTGGCGTCCGGGTTCTCGTGGAGCGAGGTGAAGCCGATCCCTCGGTCGCGGGCGACCATCAGGATGTGATGTGGCGCACGGTTGATCTACGGGGCGGCTGGGGTAGAACAGGTGTCGGGTGCACTCCGGTGACGGAGGAGCATCTGCCACAGATCAGCCGGGGGAGCCCCGGCGCTATTTCGAAGGACAGCAGTATGGCCAGCGGCACCGTGAAGTGGTTCAACTCCGAAAAGGGCTTCGGCTTCATCGAGCAGGAGGGCGGCGGCCCGGACGTCTTCGCCCACTACTCCAACATCTCCGGCAACGGCTACCGCGAGCTGGTCGAGGGCGAGCACGTCACGTTCGACGTCACCCAGGGCCAGAAGGGCCCCCAGGCCGAGAACATCGTCCGCGGCTGACCCGAACGGTCAGCGCATGGATGTCCGAAGCTTCTAGAGCTCCGGGCTGAGTCCCACTGCATGAAGAGGGGCCCGGCGACGTCGGGCCCCTCCGCCATTCCGCCCACAGGCCTCCACGCCTGGAAGGCTCCGCAGTCCGTCGACGGTGAACGACATCCGCGAAGCATTTCTCGGCCTCGCCATCTGCCTGATCATGAGCCGCCCACGTCCTGCGCTTTTGTGCGGACCTCTTGCGAGGTGTGCGGCCGGTGCTTCAGTGCTGGAAGACAGCCGTCGCCACGGGCACGGCGAGCAGCAGACTGAGTCCGATCAGGGGGAGGCGGTCCAGCCAGAGGACGGCGGCGAATTCGCGCAGTGTCGCGGCCAGCCAGTAGGCGGGCGAGGTCGGCGCACCCACGACATGCAGGGGTACGCCGACGCGGCGGGCCAGCAGGGTCGTGCGGTAGACATGGAAGCCGCTGGTGACCACCGTGGCACGGTGGCCGGGAGTGGTGCCGTCCACGAGGGCCGCGCTGAAGCGGAGGTTCTGCCCGGTGTTGACGGAGCGGTCTTCCCGCGCGATCCGGTCGGCGGGCACTCCGCGTCCGCGTAGATAGTCGGCCATCGCGTCCGCCTCGGAGCGGACCTCGTCATCGCCTTGGCCGCCTGAGACGACGAACACCACACGAGGCGTGTCCGGTGCGCGGGCGGTGTCGATCGCGAGGGCGCGCTCCAGCCTGCGCGTCAGCAGCGGGCCGGGCCGGTCGCCGTCGAGCCCGGCGCCCAGGATGACGACATGGGTGGTTCCCGGCAGGGGGGTGCTGCGGCCCCGGAGGAACACGTAGCCGGCGAAGACGAGGAAGAGCAGAGTGAGGTATCCCGCGGCCGCGTTGACCGCGACCACGAGGGCGCCGAACGCCTCGCCGCCGACCGGGTGGAAGACCGCGTCGAGGCCGAGCACCGCCAGCACCGCGCAGCCGGCGCCCCCCGTTGCCAGGAGGGCCGCCTGCGGTCCGTAGCGCCGGACCAGGAGGACGCCGTCGGCCAGCAGCAGCAGGCCCAGCGCGAGCGCCAGGAGCAGGGCGGCGACGGCGAGGACGGTGGCGATGGCCGGGTGCGCTGCCGCACTGCGAGCGGCCACGCCGAGTCCGGCAGAGGTCACCGCCAGGCAGAACAGGACGGCGGTGGAGAACCGGTGCGGTGCCAGCAGGGCGTTGACGACGCCACCCGCAGCGAACACGACCGCGGCGAGGTACTCCGGGTACTCCGGCATGTGCCGCACCGCTCCGCTCTCCCGCCCGCGGGCCGCTGCCCGTGCCCGCCCGTTCCCGCGCCGCGCCCTGGGACCCGGGCCCGTGCACTACGGGGACCCGCTACGGACGCCGCCGGCCATCCTCCCAGACCCGCTGGAGTGCGCCGAACCCGGGCGGGCGGTGGTGCGTTCGACGGGACGGGCGAGCGTGCCGGTGGTGGTGCTGTCCGGCCGGACGTGGGCAGCGCGGTTGGTGAGCGCAGGTGATCAGCAGGGCACCGCGGGCGGTTGTGTGGCCGCCGGCGGCGCGCGGTCGTCCCGAGAAGCCTCGTTCACGGGCGCGGCGTCCGCCGGCACCGGCGACGGGGCTCAGATGCCGCAGGTGGGGGCGGACCAGTACGGGGAAGGGTCGAGTGCGACATGGGTGTGGTCGTTGTGATCGGGGTAGCCCGGACCGAGGATCTCCGAGAAGCCGTGCGTGCGGGCCTGCTGGGCGAGGCGGCAGAGGGTGGGGGAGCCGGTCAGATCGGCGGCGTCGCCGTACAGGTGGCGGCTGGTGGACGAGCCACCGACGGCGCTGTTGCAGGCGTAGGAGCGGAAGCCGCTGGAGATGTTGAGCGGGACGTCCCCGAGCGCGTGACGCATCGCCTCCAGTTTCCACATGGTCTTCAGCGCGTTCGCCTTGGCGGTGGCGGCTGGGACGGCACCGCCCGACCAGTCGGAGTTGCAGCGGTTGAGTTCGGCGTAAGCGAAGTGGATCGGCGTGCAGTCCGCGTCCTGCAGCGCGTAGAGCTTGCTGAAGGTCGCCGGCCCCGCGACCCCGTCGGCGGCGAGACCGTACGCGGACTGGAACGTGCGCACGGCGGCGGCCGTGCGGGCGCCGTACTGGCCGTCGTAGGAGAGGCGCTCCCCGGAGGTCACCCAGCCCGCGACCCGGATCTGCAACTGGGTGACGTCGCTGCCGGAGGCGCCCTGGGAAAGGGTGCGGCTCCAGGTGTAGCACTCGTCGGCGTGTGCGGTGCCCGCGGTGGCGCCCACACCGACCACCGTCCCTGACGCGCACATGACAATCACGGCGAGGAGGCGTGCGAACCGTCTGAACATCTAGACCTCCGGGTCGTCGGTGCGACCGCCGCTCTCGTGACGGCCGTCGACCCCAGCCTGAGCCCAAGTGCTACGCGCGTCAACGGTGCGGCTTCTGTCAGGCGGCGCGCTTCGCGTGGCGGACCAGCCGCAACAGCAGGGCGTCCAGGTCCGCGGCGGCCGAGGGGACCTGCTGACCAGAGGGAAAGGCTGCCCGCGATCCGGTCGGCAGTGCGGGACTGCGACGACAACTGCCTCTTTGGGTATACGGAGATGTGCATCGGATGATCGGCTCGGAGACCGTCTGCGCGCTCGAGTGGCAAGGGAGGAATCTCCCTGCACCCTCACCGCGGTCGGCGTGGCGGCCGACGGTCTCAAGGAGGCGAGGCACTGGCGTGGGCGGCGGTGGGCGGACTGGTCCTGCCGAAGTCCTGAGAGGAGCTGCATTCGCAGGCGCGTTCCTATCTGGCGCGCGCCTGCCAACCCTTTTCCACCCAAGCGCTCTGGCACGTTCGGGACGACCGTGCGCGGGTGCCGGAGGAACACTCACGCCGCGACTGCTTCGCGCAGCCCAAGGACGAATGGCCGCAGGCGAGTCCGCTGCCGGGGCGAGATGCAGTCCGGTGCGTCAGACCAGTCCTAGTACCGGCCGGGTGTCCGACGTGCCCAGCAGTTCACCCATAGGCGCCGACGTCCAGGCCAGGCCGGTTCGCGGCTGGTCAGCGCGGCAGGGGGCTTGGAACCGCGGCTCCGGGTTCTGGCTCGGGTTCTGTGCCGGGTGACGCTCCGTCATTGCTCGGCGTCGAACTTTCCATGTGGTCCAGGCCAGGACTGACGGGCCGCCGGCGCAGAGTGGACCCGGCAGGGCGGAGTCGACAGGCCCGACGTATCAGGACGTACGCGCAAGGCCTGTCTCGACCTCGCCGTCTCGTGATCACCCACTGCGCTGCCCACCACGGCGCCGGTGGGATGGAGGTGAACGAAGCGGGTCGCAACTGTCACGTTTCGCCTGCCCGCCAGCGTTGACTCGGACCGTCGCGAAAGGGCACCAGCGACATACCGTCGTCGCCGTCCGGGGTGACGGCGGTCTCGTGGGCCACGGCCGGCCGGATGGCGCCGTCCCCGTCGACGGTGAACCGCAGGTTGTCCCCGTGCTCGCCGTGGAGCGAGGAGCACGGCCAGATGCCCACGCCCCGGTCGGTCGAACCGCGGCTGTCCAGGCACAGCTCCCCGTCGGCTGCCGATCGAAGGGATGTGCTGTCGACATCGACGCGCCAGCGCTGAGTGAGAGAACCCGTGCAGGGCGCCGTCGTGACGTCCGTGCCCTTCGCCAGTTCACCGTTCCGGATGTCCAGACACAGGCCAGAGGCAATGTTCACCACCTGCGCGTAGGTGCTACCCGGCGGCCTGAACGTGACGGTTGGGGACGGTTTCGGGACCGCCGACCTCGACGGCGCCGGACTGTGGCTGGGGCGGGCGGAGGTTGCCGCGGGCGACGTCGGGGACGTGGGTGTCGCGGTGACGGACACCGTGACCGCGGGCGGAACCGACGGCGGATCCGGTGCTGCGCCCTTGTCCGTGGAAGGTGCGCCACCCGAGAACAGCAGCAGAAGCAGGACGGGCACCACAGCCACACCGAGCACAGCCGCCGAGCGCAGCACGAAGCGACGGGAGGGCCAGGAGACCGTCGATTCCCCCGGGCCGTATGGGACTTCGAGCGCGAGGGTCTCCGGGCTTGCCACATCATGGGCGACGTACCGGGTGCCCGCCCACGGCAGCAACCCCTCGGCCAGTGCGGACCGCGGACCGTCGCGCAGGGCGGTCACTTCCGTGTAGGCCGCCGAGCAGTGGGCGCAACGCGCCATGTGGGTGTTCAGGTCGCTGCTGGAGCGAGGGTTGTCCGGGCGTACCGACTCCTCAATCAGGCGGCGGAAGTCTCCGCAGCGCGGGTCGTCCGATTCGGCCAGCCGGTGCTTCAGGCAAGCCCGGCTCAGGGACTGAAGCGCCTGGTCCGTGCCGTACGTGACTTCCTCGCTGGTCAGGCCGAGCAGGACAGCTGTGCGTTCCGTGGGCTCGCGCTCCACGACCGCGTACCAGATGAGGCCCTGGGCGCGGGTCGGAAGAGTGTGGAAGGCGGGCAGCAGGGACGGCACGGGGGAGCCGTGGCCGGTGGTGCTCAGAACGAGGAGCAGACCGGGGTCGAGGCCTGCCGCCCGCTGGTCCCGCACCCACGAGGTGGCCACCTGGCCGGCCAGCAGCAGGAGTTGATGCCGCCAGGGGACCTTCGGGTCGATGCCGTGTGCCGTCTCGCGAGCCGCGAGGGTGAAGGCTTGAGCGGCAAGCTGGGCAGCTGGCGACTCGCTCGTGGTGCACAGCCGGGCGTAGGCAAGGACCGAGGCCCCGTGGCGTCCACGGAGCGCTTTGAGGGCCGTGTACGCGGTAGGGGGGTCGCCGCGCAGCAGCTCCGTCAGTTGAGCATCGGGCGTGTCGTCGATCAGCCCGCCGCCCTCCGTCGGCATGGCACTGTCGCCCGGGTCGTGCTGCATCAGGTTTATCCGCCTTCCCCGCGCCCAGTACGTGCCGCTGTCTCCTGACGTACCAGCCAGTTTGTGGCGCCATTGTGGCGGGATCGGCCTTGTGAGGAAAGGGTGTCGGACAATGAATTGATACGGACGCCTTGGCGCTCGCAGATGCGAATGATCCGGTGAGTGCGGGCGGCGGTCAGGTCGTGAGCCCGGCCCGGCAGCCCGGGCGAGAGCCACAGCAGCCGGCCTTGGATCGGCGACCACCTGCCCGTTCACACCGTGCCGGCGGTGCTTGTGGGAGTAGTCCGCGCTTGAGTCGCCGACCCGATCGCACTCGGCGGGGGTGCCGTCCGGCAGGACGAAGTCGGGGTCGGCCTCGCGCAGGACCTTCAGCAGACCCGGTGCTCGTTCGGCGAGCAGGTGGATGACCGCGCTGGTGTAGGCGGGGGTGGACTCACTGATCCTGAACCCGGCAGCGATCTTCGCCAGGGAGACGTGCTCGCGCAGGTGCACCAGCGCCACCATCGCGCGCTGGACGGGTGGAGCTTGCAGCGCCGGTCCCTCTCAGGGCGACGATGAGCATCGTGACCCACTCCACGAGGGCATGGGCAGGTCGAGCGCGGCAGAATATGCAATTTGCCGCTCGGTGATGCCCCGAACAGAGCAGGCCCGGCGCTGCGGTGCTCCTTGGTGCGCTTCGCCGGCAAATACCAGATCTAAGCCTTCGCCGACGCCTCGACGGGGGCACAGGCGACGCCCCAGCCCACGTGGTCCTGCCTACGGTCCTCTCGGTGGGCCGACCTTGGCGAGCACGAGCACGGTGTCGTCCGTGGGGGCGGCCGACCGCAGCTGCGCGAGGATGCCGTCCGCCGTCTCCTCCAACGTGCCCGTGGCGCTGGTAAGTTCGGTGCAAAGCGCCCCGATGCCCTCGTCGATGTCCTTGCCGCGTGCCTCGACGAGGCCGTCGGTGTAGAGGGCCAGGGTGTCGCCCTCCCGGAGTTCGATCTCGAGTGTGTCGAAGCGGAAGCCGCCGACACCGAGAGGAACGCCCAACACGTCGTCGATGACCCTCACCGTGCCGTTCGGCTCGCGCACGAGAGGCGGGGGGTGGCCGGCGTTCGCGATGCGGGCTCGGCCCGTCCCGGGGTCGTAGTGGATGTAGAGGCAGGTGGCCAACTCGATGCCCGCCTCCTGGGTGCAGGCGTCGAGCTCCTTGAGGAGGGCGTCGGGTTCCAGGTTCTGGCGGGCCAGGGCCTTGGTGGTGATCCGGAGCCTGCCCATCGCCGCAGCCGCCGGCACGCCGTGTCCCATGACGTCGCCGACCACGAGAGCGATCCGGCCGCCCGGCAGGTCGATCACGTCGTACCAGTCACCCCCCACTTCCGTGAGGTGGCTGCCGGGGAGGTAGCGGTGGGCGATGCGCAGAGAGGGGCTGGTGGCCAGGGCGGTGGGCAGCAGCGCACGCTGGAAGGTGAGCGCGATCTCCTGGACCTGGCTGTAGAGGCGGGCGTTGTCCAGGCACAGGGCGGCGCGCGAGGCGAGTTCGCCGGCCAAACTGAGGTCCTGCTCGGTGAAGGGCGGGCGGGCGGCGGAGCGGCCGAACATGGTGATTCCCTGGACCGTGCCCCGGGCGATGAGGGGCGCGATGAGGAGGTTGGTCAGGCCGCTGTCGATCAGCAACTGGCTGCGGGTCTGATGGATCACGGTCCGTGTCGTGAACTCTTCGTCCACGGGAACGCATATGGGCAGGCCCGTCGACACGATCTCGTGGATCGTGGAGCCCGGCGGGTACGTCACGTGCTCTACGCCGCCGACGAGTTCGGGAGCGGGGGGCGGCAGATTCGTCCCGGATGCGATCCTGCGCGTGACCAGGGGCTTGTCCGGGTCGAACACCTCGGGCTCGTCCATCCACTCCACGATCTCCACGACGGAGGCGTCGGCGAATTCGGGAACAGCCGCTTCGACCAGCTCACGGGCGGTGACGTCCACGTCCAGCGTGGTGCCGATGCGGGCCGTGGCCCGGTCCAGCATGGCCAGCCGCTGCCGTCCGGCCGCCGCCTCCACGATGGCCTGCTCACGGTCGGTGACGTCCACGAGGAGTCCGCCCAGTCCAGCTCGCGTATCGCCGGCCTGGCTCAAGGGGAAGAAGCTCACCGAACGCACCTGGTCCCGGTCCGGACGCCCCGGCGTGCGAAGAACGGCCAGCGCGCTCACGACGGGCCGTCCCTCGTCGGCGACCGCGCGCAGCATGCGCTGATACGCGCCCCCGTCGGAGGTGATCATGAAGTCTTCCATGCGGCGCCCGATGTGGTCCTCGATCGGGATCCCGTCCATGTCGGCGAGAGCCTGGTTGAGGTGTACGTAACGGAGGTCTTGGTCGAGCATGACGAGGCCGATCGGGCACGTCTCGAAGAGTGCGTCGAGGAAGGCGAGGTTGGATTTCACACGATCGAGTTCGTCGCCCCTGCTGGCCAGGCCGACGATGACGGAGCGGCCTGTGTGGTCCGTGACGGGGAAGACCCGGAATCCGCAGTCGAAGATCGTGCCGTCCTGCTGAAGGGCGGGCATCCTTACCCGCCAGTAGCCGAGGCTGCGGCCGCGTTCCGCGAGTACCTGTGCCGCGCTGGTCCCGTCCACAGGGGCGGCGGGGAAGAGGTTTGCGGCGGGCCTGTTCAGGACGTCCGTGGCCTTGTATCCGAAAAGCCGCCGCGCTCCGGGTCCCCAGTAGCAGATCCGGTCCTCGTCATCCATCCCCAGCACGGCGACGGCCACGTGCTCCAGCAGCGTTCCCGGCTCCGACCAGAGAGGTGCCGGGCCCTGCTGTTCCCCCGGTGGATTCGGTGACACCCGGCGCCCTTTCCCGCGCATCGATGACAGCCGAGGGCGCCACTAGCGGCGGCCAGGGCTCTTACGTCCATTTTGCTCGCTGAAGTGTTACCCGGCCATGCGGCCGACCGGCCGGGTCGGATGCCCTCTTTAGACGGTCTAATGGAAGCTGTTGATCATGTGACCTTCTGCCTGGGTGGTCGGTGGTCCGAGCGTGGGAACACGTCAGTCACGGCCCTGGATCGTGTCGGATGAACTGTGGTCGCCTATCGAGCCGTTGCTGCCCGAGCCGGCGCCGACGCTGGTCGAGGACAGACCTCGGGTCCCGGACAGGCAGGCCTTGTGCGGGATCCAGTTCGTGCTGCACACCGGCATCCGAAGGGAGCACCTGCCGCAGGAGCTGGGCTTCGGCTCGGGCATGAAGTGCCGGCGCCGCCTGGCCGCGGGACGCGGACTTGTCGCGCTGCGCGATCGGCTCTGTCAGCGTGGGGCGGCAGGGGGCTACCTGACCGGACCGAATCCCACCGGCCGAGGCAAGTTGGGATCGAAGATCCACCTGATCACCGACCGGAACGGCCTTCCGTCATCGAGGGGTATCTCGGGCGCCAATCTCCGCGACTGCCAGGACCTGGAACCACGGATCCGTGGCCTTCCGCCCATCCGGTCACGGGGAGGACCGCGTCGCCGCGAGCCGACCAAGTGCCACGGCGACACGGCTACACGAGCTACGACTACGATCACCCGCGACGAGCAGTGCGAGCGCGGCATCACACCCCACACCGCAGGCAAAAGGCGTGGAATCCCCGCACCGACTGGGCCGGTACCGCCGGCTTGTCGAACGCACCCTGTCCTGGCTAACGGCTTGCACCGCTGCTACCAGCGCAAGCATGAGCACTTCCTCGCTTCCGCGAGCATCTCTGCCACGCTCGTATGCCATCGCCGCCTCGCGCCTTCGTAAACCCGATGCAGCTACCGTCGGCTGACTAGGCTGTGCCTGTGACCAGGAGAGAGATAGCCCGGTGAGCCAGTACTACGAGATGGCCGAGCAGACCCTGTGGAACCCGTCCAACGGCGCCTCTCGGCTGTTCCTGCGCCAAGTGGCCCTCTACGAAGCCGAACTGGGTCTGGTCTCCGGCATCGGGCCGATGGCAGCCGACGAGTGCCAGATCAACCCCGCCGACTTCAAAGCATTCGTCGATGCCCTGCTGGCGTGGCACCGCGAGATCAACCACGCCGTCGTGATCGCCCTGTCCGAAGCATTCGTCGCCATGGTGCTGGTGCTCGCGGAGAGGGCTGGCATCGCGGTGGACTGGAACTCGACCGGATTCGGCGCGGATGACGGACTGAGGGACATCCAACTTCCGAACCATCCACCTCCTGATCATGAGGCGTGGTCGGCCAACCTGCGCGCGACGTCACACAGCCTGGACCGATTCATGACTCGCTGAGCCGTGTCTGCCACGCCCGTGGAGCAGCCATCGGAAACGACGTCTGAACCGCACGCCGGACGGCACCATGGCCTTTCAGCGCAGCTCACGTGCGCTTGGAGGAGACGACGGCGACTGTTCGGAAGCAGGCTTTCCTCCGGCAGCGGAGTCCGGTATTCGGGATGTACCGGTAGGAGCAACAGTTCGACCTGGACGTCGAGGAACCAGGGTGGATCGCGATTGCTTCCCTGCGACACAAGCCTGGCCTCTCCTTGACACGGCTGAGCTTGCCAGGATTCAGGGCAGGGAAGAACTGGAGTGGTGGGTGGTCTGTCAGGTGCAGTCGGGGTGGGCTGTCGTTCAGGCTCTGCGGATCATGCGTCGTCCGGGGCTCGGTCGATGGAGATCTTGTTGATGTTGCCGACGTGGCAGGCGTCGCATACCACCCACACCAGACGGCCGATGTCGTTCCCGTCCCGGTCGCCCTCCCGTAGGTTCCGGATCCTGGCCGGCTGCAGGGGCGGCCAGTACAGAAACCGCACCGTTGCGCTGCCGAGTGCTCAACAAGATCCAGCGCCATCGCAACGGCGAGAAGGCGCTTGCAATCCTTTCCGGTGCCGACGGCCGTTCCGCTGCCAGCAACACCTCCAGACGGCCTCGACACACAGCAGCCTCTGTGACACCGATGCACGAGACGGCGAAGAACCCAAGACGAGTGCACCGATGCCAAGCTGAGCCCCTGATACGTCAGCGCAACCGGGACTCGTATAGTCACTGCATGGTGATGGCGACTGTCCGTGAGTGGTACGACGAGGAAGGGTGGGGGGTGCTCGACTCTCCCGAGACACCCGGCGGTTGTTGGGGCCACTACGCCGACATCCAGACGAAGGGCTTCCATACGCTGTCGCCTGGGCAACGTGTAGATCTCCAGTGGGAAGCCCCCGGCTTCAAGCAGGACGGCTACCACTACCGGGCAGTGAACATAGTGCCTCGGCCGGCCTGACATCGAACTTCGGACGACAACGACGGTAGACAGCGAGCGATGCTGACCGAGGACGACGCGCGCCGACTGGTGCTTGCCGAGATCGACGACGTACGGGGCCGCGTTGCATACGACCTTCAGATCCTGCGCGTGGAGGCCTTGCCGTTCGGGTGGATCTTCCACTGGGGCGCGACCTGGGACGGCCAGGGCGGACAGCGGCCTCGGCTGGGCGGCAACGGTCCTTTCCTAGTGGATCGTGAGAACGAGCGGCTGATCCGCACAGCCACCAGCGCCCCCCTGGCCCGTCAGATCGCCGACTACGAACGCCGACTACGACGCGAAGCTCACGCCCGGAACCTGGCAGCAAAGCAGGCCGCACAACAAGCGCAGTAACACAACCCCAGCGGCTGCCCCACCTATTGGCGTCCCTCAGGCGTCTCGTCACGACCGAAATGATCGCCGTGGACCGAGCTGACTACGGGGCCATGCTCACTCGCCCCATGGCAGCTCCAGCCCAGAGGCTCGGAGTCGATCTCTCAGCGCCATAGGCCGCAGCCGGGACGGCAATTCACGCGACCTCATCGGATGTAGCCTTCCTGTCCAACCGATGGTCTCTGGAGGATCCCCGTGCACACCACCGTTTTCCTGCTGCGGAGCGCGCTGGGCCTCGCCGGCGGGCTGGTGTTCCTGGGGGAGTTGAACCGCCAAGCCTCGGGGCGGGGCTGGAGGAAGCCGCGCGTCTGCTCCGCGATGGCAGCTGTGCTGCTCGCCGGGTTGCTCACCGTCTAGAGATCACCAGGCGACGTGCCTCTCCCATGCTCGTTCGGTCGATGCGGGCGGAGAGCCACGTGCCGGTTGACCAGCTCGCTTGCCCGATACCCGGCGATGCCCGGTGGCACGGAGGTCGTGCCTCGGGGGTGACGGCGAGGATCGGCGGCGGCTTGACGGTTCGTGGGACGCACGGACGATATCGGGGTACGTACGCCCAGGACCCGTCGCGTCCTCCACCAACCGGCCGACACGGGCATCCGCCGGCCGAGCGCCGTCCGTCGACATCGAAAGCCTGAGCGTGCGGTCTCGATGAACTGCCAGAACCCGTCCGTTTCCATGACGCAGGTCTCTGCCGCCCGCGTAGGACAGACGCTCCCGCGAAGCGACGGGGAGATCTGTCAGCGGCTCCCCACACTTGCCGCGCATGAGCTTGATCGGAGGGTACGTGCCGCTGACGCCTGACCAGGCACCTCGGGCTCTGCGAACTGTGCCGTGGGCCTCGGATGGGCGGGCGACGACCTGGGCGGGTTGACGGCTGGCGACGTCGCGGAGCAGCGTTTCGCCTGGGTCTACGAGCTGGAACTGGAGGAGGACTACATCCTGCCCACCGTGGTGGTGGTGCACGGTGTGGCGCCGGCTGAGGTGCTCCGTCGGCTGCATGGCGACTCGGAAGCGGGCCGGCTCCTGACGGTTCGGCAAGCCGCAAGCGAGATGGTTGGGGATGGCCGTGACGAGACCCTGGTCGGTGTCGGTACCGTCGACATGGCCTCGGTCATGCGGAGGCGGCCCTTCTCCCTTCACGCCGAGTCTTGCCCGCTGAACCCGGAATCGTGTCCCCCGGCGGGCCGATGTGGCCGGCGTTCCGGAAGCCGTGTGATCGCGGCGCTCACTGCCAGCCCGAGCGTGAAACCGACAGCGGAGCCAACGCTGTGCGCCCAGGCATCGTCGAGGGAGCCGGGCAGGACGGCTCTCGTGTGCCGGCTCGCAGCCGACAGGACTGTTACCGCGGCCAGTATGGCCGTCCAGCGGTACCGCACCCCGTCGATGATGTCGCCGTAAAAGAGGAGCAGCAGTCCCATGCCGAACTCCTCGTCCCAGCCGATCGCAGTGAGCCCGGCCCCGAAGGCAAGCGCGAACAGCCAGAGTTCCACCAGTTGCCGGACGAACGTGGGTGGCTGCCGTCTTGCACCACGCGGGGGCCGGAAGAACCGTGTGACGTGTTGGATCATCGCGTACTTCTGCATGACTCGCGTCCCGTTCCCCCGGGGGTAGCCGACTTCTGCCGGCGCTCGGTAGTAGGACGCACAGGAGCAGGACGCGGTTGTGGTGAAGTGTCGTCTCGGGGAGCCAGAGGCGGTTGATCTTCGCCTCTGGTGAGGACTGCCGAATGAGCATGTGTGACAAGCCGCGTGCCGTGCTTGTGACAACCATCCCCCGCCGGTGCCCGCGTTCGAGCAGGACTGGGCAGGCGCGTTGGACGACGCCCGTCACTCCTTCAGCCTCGCCCTGGTCCACGACGTCGTCCGCAGCTGGCGCGCCCGCCTCGCTTCGGCTCCGGCTGTCAACGCCTTCTTCGCGGGCGGGTGCGGCGACCCGGACGGCATTGACCTGGACCAGGTCCTCGGGGCCTGCGCGTGAGTGAGCTTCCACCCCGGCCTGCCCGCCTGTCGCCCCAAGCAGCAAGCAGCAAGCACTACGAGTTCGCGCAGCGCGGCATAATGCCGCTGCCACTCCACCGGCCACTGCGGGTTCCAGTCCTCCTCCACGGTCTTTGGCGCCGCCTTCCACTCCGCGTGGCCGGGCCGGCACAAGGACGGCGCAGGTTGGACAGCCACTGATCCACCGGCTTGTCCAGGGCCGCCGCCGACCGGGGCGCGCACAGCGTGCAGTGCTGCTCGTAGTACGGCTTCCAGGTTCTCCTGGAAGCCGCTCATGACAACATCCCGCTTTCAAAGTCGGTAGTTGACGCAGCGACAATCTGGCCGGCCCCTGTCGAGATGCAAAGGTTGCCTGGTTGCGCTTACCTTGGTAAGAGACTCGATGACTCAGGACAAGATGCAGGTGATGTCGATGTCGTCGTCACAGTTCAGATTTGGAGAATCTCTCCCGAGAGATGCTGAAGGTGTCGTTCATAGTCCACCGCCGATCATCTTCCACGTGCAGTCTGACGGCCGTCGGCTAGTGTCCGGGCCGGAAGAGCTCAAAGAGTGGGAAGACTCCTTCCGGAAGACCACCGGCATCAACGTGGATATCGAGACTCCGCTTTCACGGATGGCGTCCGAGTCGTTGTCCGGGGGCATATGGGATGACTCAATCACGGATCCGGATATGTGCTGATGATCCTCGCCGTCTCGGTCAAGGATGATCTTCACGCTCGAGTCCTGCAGCATACGGCATTGAGCCGTGGCTATCGTGATTTCCACATCGCCGAATGCGACCAAATCAGCGGTCGCCACAGCCTGACTTGGAGTTCCCATGGAGACGCCCCCAACACCATCCTGACTGGTGAGGGGA
The DNA here is from genome assembly GCF_055567695.1 of Streptomyces sp. NPDC026417. NCBI lineage: Bacteria > Bacillati > Actinomycetota > Actinomycetes > Kitasatosporales > Streptomycetaceae > Streptomyces > Streptomyces sp. NPDC026417. The sequence goes on along the minus strand of NZ_JBVHPY010000021.1, from coordinate 17,226 downwards.
TGTCAGTCCCCATCAGTGATGTCTCCGTGGTCTGGTGGCGAAGGACGATGGCGAGGCAGCAGGCGTGGGAGAACGCAGTAGATGATCATCAGCGACGCGTGGTGAACACGGAGTCCCGGGGAGCATTCAGCGGTATTTTTGCGGCGTCTTATCAGGGGCAATGGATTTCTTTCCCGGAGGCCACCAGTCGTGCCGCCGATAAGCTCTATCAGCTTACTGTGGCGCGGCAGGCTGGATTCCGGGTTCCGCGTACGATGGTGTCGCAGTCCCGTGCCGACGTAGTTGAATTCGCCCGACAAGTGGGGCGCGTCATCGTTAAGCCAATGGTAGGTGTGCCTGGTCCGATGATGTTCACCGAGTACGTCGATGACCCGGCTGACATCCCAGAGGAGTCCTTCAATGCGTGCCCGGCAATGTATCAGGAATACATCCCGGGGCACCGGCATGTGAGGCTCAACTGCTTTGGCGGCAAAATGTATGCCGCTCTGATCGAGACAGGCAACCTGGACTCGCGCGCCGATCTCAACGTACCGATATCAAAATGGGTAATCCCTGATGATGTAGCGCGGCAGACTTTTGCGGTGCTTCAGAAACTCGATTTGCGCATGGGGATCATCGACATCAAATTGACTCCGCGAGGGGAGCCAGTATGGCTCGAGGTGAATCCTCAGGGGCAGTTCCTCTTCCTTCAACCGCTTCTGGGTGAACCGCTGGCAGATCACTTCCTCGACTTCCTGCTGTCCTGCGATGGGGGAGCGTAGGGGGCTCCTCTCGACTTCTGAGCTTCACAGTGTGGTGTCGGCGCGGGGTAACGACTGGTGACTCCTGCGGTACGCTCCGCGCGCGTGACTCTGTTGGGCAGGATCGTCAACTCGGCGCGGCCGCCGCCCAGAGCGCGGGTGATCGCCTCCACCGCGAGACGCTGCACAAGATCATCGTCGTACTCACCGCGGCCTTCTTCTGCGGGCTTCAGCAGGGTGCGGAGGAGTTCGGCGTCGAATCCGTCGTGCAGGGCCTCTCCTGCCCCATGGGGTCCGCCGCTGCGGCAAAGCCCACGCCACGCCCCCACGCCACGACGTCCTTTGCGGCGGCGACATGGTCTGCCAGACCGCCGCCGGCTCCACCTGTCGGCGACGGCTGAAACGTCGACCGGTAGCGAGCCTCGGGTTCTTCAGCCGGCTCACTCGCCAAGCGTCGCCGACACTCGTGCGCCTCCCGCACACCCGGCTCGGCTCAGCGCCGTGTCTCGTCCACCTCCGCGAAGCCCTCGTCACGGTTCCAGCGCAGCAGCGTCGCCCATTCCGTCGACATGCTTTCGAAACGCAGGTCCTGAGAGCCGCGCACGGCGGACACCTTCTCCCACCCGTCGAAGTCTTCGGTGACCTTCGTGTCCCACCGGGATGGGCCATCGGTACCGACGGCGGCTACCGACTCCGTGGGAGGCTCGCCGTCCGCGCAGTAGGGCCCCCAGTTCGCGATGACCGCGACGGTGGCGCCGAACGGCGTCACCGTCATGCTCCCGCACGGATCGGAGGTGGTCCGGTGCACCAGGTGCGGCGCGCTCCAAGCCCGTGCTCCTGGCGTGCGGTGCTGCTCCACGAGCCCGCGCCCCCTCGCGTAGGAAAAGCCCACCCGGCTGCCGTCGTCGAGCGTGACCTCCTCCTCGAAGCGGGCGTGCGCCGGTGGCGCAGTAGTCGCGCCCCCGGGCCCCGAATCCGGCTTCCCGCACGCCACCGCGAACCCCAGCAGCACCACCGCCGCGGCCGCAGCCGCCGGCCGAACGCCGCGCATCTTCAACTTCCCTCCCTCGCCCACCCCGTACCGGGGACGTCCGGCAGACGCTACGGGATGCCGGCACCGACCGGCGGGCCTCGGGGTGGTTTCGACAGCAGCACGGGCACGGAGAGGTGCTGTCGAGTGCGATGACCGACGCCGTCGGGGTCCGGGGCCCTGACCGCGTCGGTGCGCTGGGTTCAGGCAGGTGGAAGCGGCCCTGCGACGGTGACCGTGCCAGTCCACCAGTCCGGTTGATCGGGTGCGTGCCAGAGGACGTCGAGCCGGCGGTGAGTGAGGTCCTCCGCCTTGTGAACCAGGGCCGCCCGCGCGATGTCCGGCTCGGACGAGGGCGGAGGACCAGCGAGAGTGCCGTCGGCGATGCCGGCCGGTCCGGTGAAGTGAACGGCGTACCTCCATCCCTTCGGGATTCGGTACAGCACAAGGATGGTCGGCGTCCCGAAGGTCCGCCAGCACGGCGGCCGTTTGCTCACCACGCTGGCACGGTACTGCGGACTCACCGCCCATCCGGCGCGTCCGGCGTCACTGCCGACGTAGCTGCGACTGCGTCCGCTCACCGACGCCGACGCGGCGTTGCTCTACGCGCTGCACAAAAGCGCCAACGTCCTGCATTACTGGGACTCCCCGCCGTGGACCGAACCGGCCGACGCCCAGCGCTTCATCGAGACCTGCCGGACGATCGAGGAGAAAGGCACGGGAGCGCGGGTGGCCGTCGACCGCGTCTCCGACGGCGCGTTCATCGGCTGGTGCGGCCTGACCGGCTGTAGCCCGGACCGTCTGCGTATTCACCATCGGCGAGATGCTCCACTTCAAGGGGTTCGGCCACGGCGTGACGGCCGATGGAGATCGTGATGGACCATGTCCTGACCGGCGGCGGTGCGGACGAAATGGACGCGTCAAGGTCGTCCCTGTCCAGGTGGTACGTGGCGACGAACCGTGCGCGTGGACGGACATCCACACGGCGATTGTGGAGCTGCTCGTGGGGCATCTGCCGGCAACGGACCGGCGGTAGCGCTCTGCCGGGTGGCGTCCGTGCCGGAGCTCTTCGTGGGTCGGCCACGAGGGCCGTTGTCAGAGGTGATTGGCAAGATTGGGGTCATGAATGTCGCTCCTGTCACTCCGCCACGGCCGATCGACGTTGCCGCGGTCTTTCCCCAACTGGCACCGCTGGCCCGCACGGCGACCCGCCTGCACCCCCGCCCTGGGGCGCCGACGTGGCACGAAAGCTCGATCGGCGGGCCGCTGCTGTGGCCCGCCGAGGAGCCGTGGCCGCACTGTGAGGAACCGCATGAGGTGGACGGCATCAACCCAGCCCGGTCCCCGGCGGATCTGCGGCTGGAACGACGGATCTTCGCCGCCTCGCACGGCCGGGACCTGACTCCGGAGGAGCGGGAGACCCTCGAGCGGATCCGGCCCCCTCGGACGTATCCGGTGAGGCTGGCGGTCCAGGCGTACGACGGCCCCATAGCGATGCTGCCCGTCGCGCAGCTGTACGTACGGGATGTGCCCGATCTGAGCCCGCCGGAAGGCAAGGACCTGCTGCAGGTTCTGTGGTGCCCCTTCGATCATCCGATCATGCCAAGGACCCTGCTCTTCTGGCGTTCGGCGGCCGCCGTCACCGACATCCTCGACACGCCCCCCGAGCCGCCCGCAGTGCAGTTCGACGGCTATCTACCGGAACCGTGCGTGCTCGAACCGGAGCAGATCACCGAGTACCCGGACCATCTGGAGCTGAGTGAAGAAATGCGGGAGCAGCTCAAGGAATGGAGCGTGCCGCAGGCAGCGGAGGAAGACATGGACCTGGACACGTACTACGACTGTGTGCTGTCCAACGCACCCGGCTGGAAGGTCGGCGGCTGGCCCGCTTGGAACTCCACCGACCCCAGCTCGCAGCCCTGCTCCGAGTGCGGCACCGGCATGGAGGTCCTGATGACCGTCGCCACGTTCGAGGAAGGGGACGACGCCGGGAACAGCTGGTCTCCGCACCCCCACCCAGGTGCCGGACCGTACCCCGGCCACCGCGGCTACAACGCGACCGGGGTCCAGATAGGCAGCGGCTACCGGCAGCACCTGTTCGTCTGCCCGGCAGAGCCCGAGCATCCGCACATCGAGTTGATGACGTAGCCCGTCCGCAGTGTGCAGCCGGGGCGTCACGGTGCGGGCATGCCGTGACGCCGGGTGGCCGCGAGGCTCGGGGTGCCTACCTGCGGCCCGGCATCCAAGAAGGAAGCAGGCCATCCCTGACACGACCGCGACGCATCGCCCCAGGTTGAGCGTGGTGAGCTCGCCGGTCGGTAATGCTGCGCACGCGACGAGGGCTCGGGTCCTCCGATGGAGCCCGAACCACTGGTCTTCGCGTTCGTGGGCGGCTGAGGGCTCTGGCCAGTTCACGACGCGCGGCGCCTTGACCGGGACCGGGCCTGCGGTGGTGGTCACGGCCCATGACGCCGGACGGCACGTCTGGCCAATAGCGCAACCACGGAATCGAGGGCAGAGGCTGGAAGTTCCGGAGCACCGAGGCCGACGCTGACCGCTAGGTCATCCATACGCACAGGAGTCTCGACCAGTCAGGTCCACTTCCTGCGGGCGCAGGCCGGAGCTTCGTCGTATCCCCCCAGCGGTCACGAGCGGTCACGAGCGGTCACGAGCGGCCACACGGGCCCGCAGCTACCCCCAAGAGACGCATGATGCCCCATCAGGATCCCCACGTCCTCGGGCGGATCATGCACGCCCATACAGTCACAGTCGCAGCCCTGCTTGCTCTCACCGCCCTTACCGGCTGCGGCAGCGACGACAAGGCCGACCCGGTTGCCTGCAAGGCCGCCATCGAGCAGCAGGTCCTCGATGCCATGAAGAACGGGCAGCACGTCTTCCACCCCGCCGAGTGCGACGGTGTCGGCGACGCGACCGTGCGGGGCGACAGGGCGGAGCTCGCCGGTAAGCACGCCACCGACGACCTCCACGATGCTCTGGACGATGTCGACGACTACGTCGACGGGGTCGAGACCGACGCCCCCTGACGCGAGCAGAGGTGGCGCCCGTGGCCGGCATCCGCAACGGCGCCCCTACTGCCGCCTTGCCGCCGCCGTGAAGCAACTCGGCCATCCCTGCTGGATCTGCGGACTGACATCCCAATTGACGTCGGCCGCCGCCCCCCGCTTTCACCCTCGACCACGACGGGGTGCGCTGCCAGGCGCTATACCGAACCGGCTCCAGCTGACGGGCTCTTGTTGTCTCCCGGCTCCGTGGGGCCCGCGATGCGTTGGTCTGTTTGGGGGAGATCCGAGACCATATGGAACGGGCATATGCCGGATGGTGTCCTAAGGTCAGCGACATCGATTCCACTGGAGGACCTGCCCATGGCCGGAACGGCCGTCCGCGTCGAACGGGAACGCCGCTTGATCGGCGAACGTACGGTGCCGGCCGCGGGTCGAACTCTTGCCGCTGGATGAGGCCCAGCCTCTCGTGCGGTAGCTGTACCCCGGGACAGACGGCCACGCCGTCTCAAAGCCAGCCGTCTGTCCCGGCCCACCCATCCCGCACGGGACGAGGGCGATCATTAGTATGGGGTCTCCGCACGTCAGAGCCCTATTCGACGCGGCCCCCGGTTAGGGCTGCTGCGCCACCCCGGCCGCCGCGGTTGCGTCGCCCGCCGGCATCGAAGCCGACTCGTGCGGATGCCGCCCCGGCTGCGACTGCTGCAAGTGACCCGAAGCCAATCGAATGCGTTTCACGATACTCCCGCCGACCCCCGGAAAGTACCTGGTCACGCCGGTCATAGTCCGCCGAGCAGGCGTACAGTGAAGACACCGGGAGTACTTCGCACACTGGCTTTCACGCGGGTGTCATTTCCGGCGACCACGATAAACCGGGCTGTCGACGGGCAGTCCGGGGGCAGGTCTGCATCATGACCACGACCTTCGACCGGACCGCGCCCCGCGACCTCGCCGCAGAGCTTCCGGCACGCTTGTCCCTCACTCCGAAGACCACGCTCGCCGGCCAGTTGGACGGGGCCTGGTGGCCCTACTCCCGCGACCTCGAAACCGAGCTCCCAGCGCTCGCCGCCGCCCTGCAGGATCCCTGGGGGCGCATCACCCGCGTCACCGTGAATCCCACCCGCTGGCCCGTCGTCCCGCACACGGTTGCCGTGGACGGGCGCACGTTGCACGTGGGTTGGTTCACCGAACAGGACCCCGACAAGCTCATTCTGCTCTCCTACACCGTCGGCCGCTGGGACCTCCTCGTCATCCCGCCCGAGACTGCAGCCACCGCCGCGGCCCGCCTGATGGCCGCTGCCGCGATTCCGGGCAGCTTCTTCACGGCGGGCGTCCTGATGACCAACGAAGCCGTCATCGGGCGCGGCATCCGTGACGCCGTGCGCCGGGAAGCCACCTGGGAGGGCGAGGGCGGGGCCTGCATGTCTCCCTTCGGGTGCCCGATGAAACGAAGCGCCTTGCCGCAGCCCGGGAACGGCTGGAGGTGAGCTCCGTGGAGACCCTCGTCATCATCGCGGTGATGGTCCTCGCGGCCGGCGTCGGAATGCGCTTGATCCACCTGCTCAACGCCCAGCACGACGCACGGATCGCGGCCTACCACTTTAGCGACCCCCTGCCGAGACCTCCGGGCCTGCCGGACGACACCAGTCGTCGAGCCCACCGCACGAATGCCGACCGGTGAGGAACGGGCCTTCCTACGACCCGGGCAGCGGGTGAGGGCGCCACGGTGCCCCTACCCGCCGGCTTCTCGCTCGCCCCGAAGGGAACACGCCCACGTGAAGGACATCGAGACCCACACACTGGCCCGCTCGGGCGAGCCGAGGTATGGATCATCGCGCACACGCCCGAAGTCGCCCGAGCGGTCGCGGTAGAGCTCAGGCACTTCGTTGAACACCCGAACCAGGACATGTCGATTCGGGAGCATCTGCGAACCATCAGTCACGAGCACACAAGCTAGAGGCTTGTCCACGGGGCGCCATTGGTTGCCCTCGCCAGCTACGAGTGGATCAAGAAGAGCCGGCCGCTCCGCCTGATCTCTGACTCCGCCACCGGCAAGTCCCACATGCTCATCTCCTTGGGCACCGAAGCCGCGTAGCCAATGCTTCAACGTAGTTTCAGAGGCTGAGGCCGGTGGGCCCATAGGTGCTGCAGAACTCGCAATCACAGCTGGTCAGGGAGTTCGCCTGGCAATGGGCCGTCGGCCAATAGCGGGATGCGCATTGGCCGGGGTCGAGCAGCGTCTCGTCACGAGGCACCGTCCGGTCGCACCAGGTGCACCGGACGGCCGCGGGCACACCGGCCTCCTGCAGGCGCCGGGCTGCGACGACGGCCGTGTCGAGCGGGGCTTCTTCCAGAACCGCCGCAGGGGCACTGCCCAGAAGAAGCTTGCTCCGCCACAGGCTCAGTCCGGTCACCGCTCCAACAGCCTGCAGGGCTCTTTGTCCCCCGTTCCCGGATTCGGTCACCAGCACGGTGAACCCTGGCGCCTCCATGGACACGTCTCCTTCTGCGACAGGACAGCCGCCCTCAGTATGTCGACGGAGAGAGCCCTCGGCCCATCAGCTTTCAGACCGCTCAGCTGTCACGCATCGGCGCCTCCACGAAGTCCGGTCAGGGCCGGTCTCAACGATCTCCGTCGGTCGGGTGACGTCATCTCCGGGGTTCTGGCTCACTTTTCGTGAATCCATACGCGGAGTGACGCTTGTCGGGCGGCCGGGGCCGCGGGAAGCTGCCTGAAAATGTTTTGTCCTCAGGGCGGTTTGGTTGACAGTTCGACCCGTGGAAGAAGTTGCGGCGGAGTTCGAAGACCGGTCCGGCTCCCCTGGCCAAGGGGACACCGCTTCGCCGACCGCACCCGGGCCAGTCACGCGACCGTCCATGAACTGTTGACCCCCGGACTCAGTTGCAGGGCGATTGGCCGCCAACTCGGCATGAACTTGCTCACCGTCAAGCTCTTCGCCGACGGAGCCCTCCCGGAGGACCTCTTCCGCGGGCAGTGGCAGGGCCGTCCGTCCAAGCCCGACCGTTCAAGCCCTACCTGGATGACCGCTGGAACCAGGGCTGTATTTGAACAGGCGAAGGCGTGCACAGCTCGGGCTTGGGCCTTGCGGTGCTTCGCGTTGTCCTCCTCCTCCTCGCCGGGCTGCAGGGCCCGGCCGGGGCGTTTGCGGTGCGGGACGACGAGCCCGGTGTTGATGTATGCGCCGTCGCCGAGGACGGTCACGGCGTCGCAGTGCCTGGTCAAACCGGAGTCGCGCCAGGCCTTCGAGTCAGCGGTACGTCTGGGCCGGCACCGCTGGGTGGTCGAGCCTAGGGACTCCAACTGGAAGAGACCGACCGTGTCGGAGGCTTGGATGAGCTTGAAAGCGAGCGGGTCGTCGAGGTCGACGTGATCGGGGTTGTCCAAGTCGAGGACCCGGCCGGTGGCCCGATGGATTTCGGCGACGGCGGGGGCCACGGAGCTCTGCATCCGCACGCCCAGCACATCGGGCTTCAGAAGGCCGAGATCTTCGACATCCTCCTTGTCTGCCTGCAACCTCGCGTAGCCGGCCGGGGTGGGCTGCGCGAGGACGCGGTCCAGCAAGGACGCGTTGGAGATGATCACCCCGCTGGGGTGCATGGCGTAGCCGCGGGGGAGAGCGTCCAGGCCTGCCGCGAGCTCCCACAGCGGACCGAACTGATGGGCGCGACCAACGAGTTGCCGCAGTTGCGGTAGTCCGGCGAGGGCGCCGCGGATGTCCCGGGCACGGATGTGCGAGAAGCTCTTGGCGATGTCCCCGATCACCTGCGGTGGGATGCCGAGGGCAGGTCCTGTCTCGCGCAGGACGTGCCGGGCTCGACAGGTCTCGGGCATCCCGGTGGCCGCGGTCCGCTCCTTGCCGAATCACTCGATGATCGCGTCGTGCACCTCAAGGCGCCGCTCGGACTCCACGTCCAGGTCGATGTCGTGCAGCGACGTGCGCCGCGCATTGAGGAAGTGTTCGAAGAGCAGCCGGTGCTGAAGCGGATTGGCCGTGGCCACGAAAAGTGCGTGGGACTGGGAAGGTCCTGGTCATGCCGGAGATGATGACGAACCGAACCCTCAAGACGTCGTCGACCTCATATGATCACACTCATGGCTGTCACACCTTCCATTCCAGTGCTGCGCGGCAGCGGGGGTGCCGTCCTCCGGCACGACGGGGCGGCGCTGACCCTGCGCCGCGCAGAGGAGGAAATACGCATCCCCCTGGAGGCCGTCCACGACGTCGTGACGAGCGGACGGACCGTCACCGTCGAGCTACGGATGCCGCAGGGCACCCAGGCTGTCGTGCAGCGGGTGGACGGTGTCAGCGAGGCCGCAGCAGGCATGTTCGCCACAGCAGTGAACGCTGCCGTGGCTCAACTCCCCGATTCGGACCCGTCCCTTGACGGAGCCGCACTCGTGACCACCCGCTCCCTTGCCGACCCGCACGCCCTAGGCGTCCGAGACAAGTTCCTCGCATCGGGCCTGATCATGGCCGTGTTCAGCCCCGGCCTTGCGGCGCTCGTAGCCAGCAGCACGATTGTCGTCGTCCGCGGGAGACCGGCCGGTCTCCTGGTCACTTTCGTGTTGGGCATCGTGGGACTGGGCCTGAACGCGGCTTGCTTCATCCTGGCGTCGCAGGCCAAGAACATGTGGCACCTGCCCCGACGTGGAATCACGGTGCAGGCCGAATTCGCCTTCCGCGGCAAGTCGACACGGACGTACGAATACACGGACCAGCACGGCGAGACCCACACCTTCAAAACGTCACGGGGGACCACCCACGTCGAGATCGCCTACGACCCGCGTCACCCCCACATCGCGGTCGGCGTCTCCTCCGTCTTCGTGCGCCTGCTGATGACGCTCGCGGCCCTGCTCTCGTGGTCTGCCGCCATTGCGTGGTTCGCCTTGATGATCTTCGCGGCCATCGACGGCGTGTGACCGACCAGATCACCTCACGCAAGAAACGCGACGGTCAGCCGCGCCTGGAGAAGCCGCCACCATGGCCCGGCCCAGTGCCATGGCTCGTCTCAAGCTCATCCCCGGGATCGGCCCCCGGACCGCCGCGGAAACCCTCCAGCGGACCCTCGGCGCACCAGACGCCCTCACCCTCGGCGACCTCCACCTGCCCGTCCAGATCGGCTACGCCCTCACCGGCCGCGGCGACGGCACCGACGAGATGATCCTGCAGCTCCTCGCCCCCTGCGCAGGACAACGCCACCTGGCAGCGCGCCTCATCCTGCTCGGCGGCCCCCTGCCCGACCGGCGCGCCCACCGAGCGCCCCACAGTCTTATCGCACACCTATGACCCAACCGGAGACGCTTGCCAGGCGGAGGAGTTGATTCACACCGGCTTCACCCCGCTCCTCTTCGCCGGGCGAAGGCACCCAACCGGTTAAGCCACCGCAACAGATCTGCGCTATCCCGAGGGCGCGCAAAGGCGAGATGCCGAACAGACGGCAACGGACACGCCCCTGTTGTCTTCTGGTTCTGTGGGGGCCCGCGGCGATTGGTCTGTTCGGGGGAGATCCGAGTTCATGTGGAACCGGCATATGCCGAATGATGTCCCATGGGAGTCAGCGATATCAACTCTACTGGAGGACCTGCTCGTGACCGGAAATGCCTCCCGTGCCGAGCGGGATGCCCGCCTGATTGGTGAATGGCTGGACGGTGCCGACTGCTGGCCGAACTCTTACCCCTGAATGAGACCCGCCTCTTCGTGCGGTAGCTATCCCCGGGACAGACGGCCACGCCGTCTCAAAGCCAGCCGTCTGTCCCGGCCCACCCATCCGCACGGGATGAGGGAGACCATCAGTATAGGTCTGCGCAGGTGACGGCCTTCTGCTCCGACCTCAGGTTCTTCCTGGCGCCAGTATCTCCGGCCTGCCCCCCACTACCGCGCAACAGGAAGCCGTTCACTGAACCGACAGATTTGATTTCAGGGGCAGTTCCTGTTGATCAGACGGTCGCCTTGCCTGGTCCGGCGCGGCGCGTCGCCCCCGCTAGAAGCGAGATGGACGAGCCCCCCACCGGCAGGCCCTCGACGTCCTGTGGGCGGCGCAGCTCCTCGTCCCCTACACAGGACAGCGCCACTGACCACCAGACGGGCGTTGCTGGCGGAGCCAGCCGTTCAGCCGATCGAGGTATCCCGGTACCAGCTCGCTGGTGTCGGGTAGTTGCAACCGGTGATTCGCTCCGGGGAAGACGTCCACCGTAAGAGTCGCTCGGCGCGGGCGTGCCGCGTCGCAGGCAGTCCGGCTTAGCGTGTGCACGCTGTCGGCGACTGGAACCAACGAGTCCTCGCCGCCGAAGAAGGCCAGATGGGGGCAGCGCAGCCTTCGAAGATCACGGACTGGGTTGTGATCTTGCTTCCGCCTGAGGAATGTCCACAGCGGTTCGTCCATATCGGCCCAGAAGTAGGCCAGCCCAGGCGGCTGCCCGGCAGCGTCGACGATGCGCGCTGCCGTCGCGAAGTCCGCGCCCCCGCGGCCCGCCTCGATGAGCCGATCGTACAGAGCAAGCGTGCGCGCATGGTCCTGCGGACAGTCGGCGTGCGATGAGGCCAGATGACGTGCCAGCGCGTAGCGTTCCTGTTCCGCCGGGCTTACCGCAGGACAACTATTGGTGACCACCCAGGGAATGTCGTCGCGGCCCGCTGCTGCCCGCAGCACAACCCAGCCGCCCTCACTGTGACCGAAGAGACCCACCGTGCCGCAGTCCAACTCGGGCTGGGAACGAAGGAGATCGAGGGCCGCGGCCGCGTCGGCGGCCAGCTCTGCCAGTGTCCCCGCGCGCCAGTCACCGGAGGACTCGCCGACGCCTCGTTTGTCGTAAGACAGCACGGCGAACCCCGCGCTGAGCAAATGTCGGCGCAGCGGCGGAAACAACGTGTCGTTGTTCCTGTCGGAGTCCCCGGACCCTCCGACCAGCACAACTCCGGCATGGACTGCTTCCTGCTGCGGCAGCCCGAGGCTGCCGGCCAGCCTTACCGGTCCGCTGGCAAATGTGACCTCTCGCGTACCCATGATCTCCACCCGCGTCCGTCTCTGGTTTACGTCTGCTCAGCTGTCTGCTCACCAGTTCAGCAGCTGGGCGGGCGCTGGCTGCGAATGCTGTGACGATTGCGCCCTGCATCAGTCAATTGACGCCGGCGGGGTTTGCCCAGGTCGGCTCCGCCGCGCTGAGTGGCCTGGGCAACACCTGAACTGACTCAGCTGCACCTCTGCCCGTGCCTCAGTAGTCGGTTAGGTCCACGATCACGTCGCAGTGTGGATCGTCGGAAGGCTGATGCAGGTGCTCGTTGGCCAGAAATGCCGGAGAAACCAGAGAGCCGAGCAGACCAGGGCCTGCATTGCTGACCACTACGTCCACGCCGTACGTGCGGTTCCGCTCAGGTGAACGGAAGTAGAGGCGCATACGGTCGTCGCCGGTGATGATCGCGCCGATGAACAGCGGCTTCCAGGACACGTGCGTGGTGACGAAGGAGCGCACGAGGTCGAGGAGATGGCCCGTGGTCGCCTGCTCGGTGCCGGGTTCGGGTTCGGGTGAATTCACATGTTGGCCCATGCGGGACACTTGTTCCTCGGTTGGTTGTGGCAGTAGGCCGTGATGACGCCAATCTTCTGACCTCGCCCGGCATCGTAGGGCCGTCCGTCGTCTTGCGCGTGTACTGCACGACGACGGTGAACTTCACCTGCCGCGGTCTTGGGCCTGTTTCGATGACCACCCCGTCGTATTCCAGATGACCGTGGTGGTCGTTGCGGTCCACGCGTCCGTGAAGGGCCGCGGCCAGCGAGGAGCATTTTTTGATGTTGTGGCGGCCGGTGAAGTGGTACCAGCCCAGGTCCGAGTTCCCGTAGCGGGTGACGATGTGCCTCCTTTCGGATCGTTGGTCTGGCATTTGACTGTTTGTCCCACTGATGCGGTACCTCGGGCACCGGGGCAGCGCCAGCGGTTCCCGACATCAGGAAGCGGCGCCCACCGTTGCGGCGGCCAGTGTCGTGATCTTCTTCATGGAAGTGATCACATCATCGCGAACCGGATACCCAACAGGCATCTATCGGACAGGACGAGGCTGGGTGCCGGCCGCCCGCTTCCACGGCCGCTCGTGTGAGGTTGAGCCGCCGGGCGAGGGGCGGCGGTGGTCGTGGTCGGTGTGCCGGAAGCCGACGGCATCGGGGGAGTGGGGGGATCGACGAAGCGTTCTTGGCGCAGGGCGCACAGGTTGCCCTGGAAGCGCATGATCGCGTTCATCGGCGGCACGTGATCGATAGCGGCGGACTTGCCGCTGGTTCTGCAGCAACCGACGTGCAGCGTCTTGTGCCGACGCGAAACTGGCGGCGAAGGCGTCATCGTCCCCGCACTCGCCACAGGCAGGAGGTAGTCGTCGTCGGTGAAGTACCTCACCCGCCAGCCAAGGCTGGATTGCCCACCCCGGCCAAAGCCACGACCGCAACGCCGAACAACTCACCACCGCCCACTGCGAACAACAGGGCTGGACGGTCGAGAAGCTCGGCGAACCCTACGGCCTGCGCTGCACCCGCGCCGCCGAGGAACGCCACGTCGAGGTCAAGGGCACCACCGGGGCCGCCACCAGCGTCGAACTCACCATCAACAACGTCCTGTACGCCCGGGACAAGGACCACACCGTCGATCTGTATGTCGTCAGTGACATCAAGGTCGACACCAACACCGACCCCTACACGGCCAGCGGCGGCACAGTCTCGCAGTACTGGGGCTGGGAGCCCGCCGCAGAAGACCTCCGGCCCCGAAAGTACGAGTACTGCCTCCCCGACCGCATCCCCTGAGCGCAACACGTCCCGTAGCCCGGCTCCCGGGAGCGGTGCAGCCCAGACATCCCAGCGCGGTGCTGCCACATCCGAGGAGAGACCCCCGTCCCATCCCGCACCCCGCCGCAAAGACCGTGGCCGCCGACGACGGTGCGCAACGCTCCGATACGTATGTGGCCCTAGAGAACGAGAACGAGGATGTGGCGCGTTATATCGTCCCTGTGACGCAGCCGGGTCAAGATACGTTCGTGACTATTAATTCGGATGTCAACTCATGCAACACCGCTGGTTTTTGTGTCCCATGAACAGACATTGACACGACTTTTGATCACTGCAGCATTTGTCCGAGCGGTTCTCTCGACAACAGCGGCATGGTGGCGAGAATGGAAGACCACGTCACGCGAGGGGGGGGCAGCGTGTCAGCGTATTTCCGCCAGAGTGGCGAGCGGTCTCGAGACTGGCTGAGGTACCTGACAGCTGTAGGCGCCGGCGGGGCAGCTGTCGCCCTGTCCGCGACGTGGGCCTCTGGTCCGCTAGCCGCCGGAATCGGGGCCGCGGTCACGACTGTCTACACAGTAGTCACCGATCAGGTGCGACCGCAGCGCAGAGAAGCGCACCAGACGGCGCTCCTGCGCACTGCCGCGGGCAGTATCCCTCGTCTTGAGCAGGTGGACCGTCCTGAGCTGGCAGGCGTTCATCCCGCCGACGGACACCCCGATCATCAGCTCGCACCCCCCTACGTCGAGCGCGATGCACACCTTGACGTCAAATGGGCCGTGCAAGAGAAGGCTTTCGTTCTCATCGTGGGGGAGTCGACGGCAGGCAAGACGCGGCTCGCGTATGAGGTCGCGCGTTTGTGTCTTCCTAAGTACACGTTCGTGCGCCCTCTGACCAGGTCGGCACTCCCGCATGCCATCAAGGTGGCCAGGCGTCGCCGCCGCGCCGTCCTCTGGCTGGATGATCTCGAAAACTACCTGGGAGCTGACGGGCTGACAGCCTCTGAGATGGCTGGCTTGATGGACGGCGGTTTCGGCCAAGTCGTGGTGCTGGCAACGATGCGTTCGGAAGAGTTCCGTCACTACGACGCACGGGAGGAGAGCCGGCTCACGGGGTCGGACCGAGATGCTTGGCGAGTCCAACGCGAAGTCCTTCACATGGCTACCCAGGTGCGATTGGATCGCCGCTGGTCGGCCGAAGAGCGGACTCGCGCTGACGCGCAACCGGATCCACGAGTCCAACTGGCTTTGCGGAGCTGCGACCGCTTCGGGCTCGCTGAAGTCCTGGCGGCAGGACCAGAGTTATTGGCGGCATGGGAGAACGCCTGGGCGCCGGGAGCGAATCCGCGGGGCGCAGCAATCGTCGCAGCGGCAGTCGACTGCCGCAGGTCGGGGTTACGAAGGCCAGCAAGCAGGCAGTGGCTGCACGACTTCCATCTGCCCTATCTTGCCGAGCGTGGCGGACCAGACCTGCAGCCCGAACCCTTTTCCGAAGCGATGCAATGGGCCTGCAAGGCTGCCTATGCCACAAGCGGCCTTCTGATCGGCAACTACAGTGAGGGATACACAGCCTTCGACTACCTGCTGAGTACTCCAGGGCTACCCCGCGTTCCCGATCACCTTTGGGAAGGGCTCTTATCGCGGGTGAGGGCAGCAGACGCTTACGACATGGGAATTCTCGCGCACCAGGCGAACCAACTGGGACGAGCGACCCAAGCTCTGGAGCGTGCTCGTGCTGGCGGGATCACAAGAGCGGAATACCCGCTGGCGATCGCAGTTGGCGAGCGTGGCCGACCGCTCGAAGCGGCCCGGAGCCTGGAAGGCATCATGCGGCACAGGCGGGCCCGGCTTGGCCCTTGCCATCCCGAGACCCTGGCGTGCATCCATCAGTGGGCGTTCTTCACTGGAGAAGCTGGTGAAGCGCAGGCCGCTGCTGAGGCATTCCGGGACCTGGTCACCGCCACGGCCGTGACGCTGGGGCCCGCGCACGCTGACACACTCGCCGCCCGGCATCAGTGTGCCTACTTCACTGGGGAAGCGGGGAACGCTGCATCCGCAGTAGAGCAGCTTGAGGAACTTCGGCACTTCCGCACACAGTTGGAGGGACCCAGCAGCCCCCAAGTGCTTGCCGTCCGGCGCAGCCTCATATGGTTCTCCGCCATGACCGATGGCCTCGCAGCGGCCGAGCAGGAACTGGACCAGCTGGCAGCGTGCGCCAAGGAAAGCTTGGAGCCAGGCGACCCGCACCTACTCGCCATCCGCAGCACCCAGGCGGACTTCCATGTACGAGCAGGCCGGACCCGGGAGGCGATCGCGGTGTTCACAGAGTTGTTCACGGAACGCAGCAGAATTCTGGGACGGGACCATCCTCACGCCCTCCACACCCGGCTGCAACGAGCTCAAGCACTTATGAGCCTTGGCCGCACCGATCCGGCGTGGCAGGAGCTCGTACAGATCATGAACGACGCCCAAGCAGTACTGGAGCCAGAGCATCGCCATCTCGTTCTCGCGCGATCTTTGCTCCGCCAAATGCAAGGGCCTTGAAGGCCAAGTCCTCTTACCTGCGCTGCGGGGCGAGTTGATCGCCGGGTTGCGTGGGGAGTAATTCCGAAGCGGGCTGCCCTCCGGAGGGCACTGAATCGCCGCCACATGTTGTCCCGTATGGGCTCGAGTCATTGAGTGAGGGCCAAGTTGTGGACCCGGGCGATGCCGAGCGTGGCTTGGTGAACGCTGCTGCCCAGTACCGGCAATCGCCTGGGTTGAGAGCGTTCAACCGAGGCAAGCGGCAGGACCGCCTTTGGGCCGCAGCTGGGGCGTGACGCACCAGGGCGCACCGGGCGGGATGCCGGTGGGCCCCTCGTGCCTCGGCGGTCGCCCTGCACTCCGAAAGGTGACAGTCCTCTTTGCTGCCATCAACGAGTGGTTGTGACGTCCTGGTCCGATGACAGTTCGAACACCCGCACTCGACGACCACAACTGGGATCGACAGTCTCACCGACCGGATGCATCCCCAGTTTCGTCATGATGCGTTCCGAGGCACCGTTGCCGAGCTGGACGACGCTGACAATCCGGCCCAGTCCGCAGTCCTCAAACCCGAATCGCACTGCAGCCGCAGCGGCCTCCGTGGCCAGGCCCTGCCCCCAATAGGCACGCCCCAGCCGCCAGCCAACCTCAACTGCAGGTAGGAGCTCCGGCATGAAGTCGGGGACCGAAAGACCGGTGAACCCGGCCAGTTCGCCAGTTGAGCGGATCTCCACGGCGAACAGGCCGAAGCCCTGCCTGTCCCACTCGCGCTCCATCGCTTCGATCCCTCGGCGAGTTTGCTGTTCGTCACGGACACTGCCATCACCGATCCACCGCATCACCTCGGGATCTGCATTGACAGCAGCCATGGGCACAACGTCATCCGCGTGCCAACGACGCAGGACTAACCGGGGAGTTTCAAGCAGGACCATCCGAGCATTCTGGCCCACAGAGACCCCTCGCACCTTCCTTACCTGAGACTTCAGATACACGCCCTACTGATCTTTTCGTAAGTTCGGTGGGTGTGCTGGTCGCGTGGGTGGGAGGCTTTCGGGGTGGCTTATCAACCCTCACCTTCGGCTGCGGGCTCGTCTCTTCCTCCGTTGTCACGGCCTCAGTTGGCGGAG
>NZ_JBVHPY010000020.1:48264-202638 GCF_055567695.1 Streptomyces sp. NPDC026417 | reverse complement strand
CTACCACGACAACATCACCACCCTCACCACCACCCACCACACCACCACCCTCCTCGAAATCGGACCCGACGCCACCCTCACCCCCCACACACCCGGAACCATCCCCCTACTCCGACGAGGGCAGGGGGAACAGCGGAGTTTTCTGACCGCGCTCGCGAAGACCTACGCCGCGGGTACGCCGGTGAAGTGGGAGCAGGCCTTCACCGCCACGGACACCGCGGCGGCTCGACGAGTCGATCTGCCGACCTATCCGTTCCGACGGAAGCGGTACTGGCTCGACGGCTCGACATTCCCGTCGGGTCCGCTCCTCGGGGAACCGGTGGAACTCGCGGAGGACGGAGGGCTGTTGTTCTCCGCCGAGCTGAGCACGGAACGGCTCCCGTGGCTGGCCGACCACTCGGTCGACGGGGTACCGCTGGTGCCGGGCGCGCTGTTCGTCGGGCTGGTCCTGGAGACCGCCGCGCACACGGATGCCGTCGTGGCCGAGGAGGTGACGCTGGAGGCGCCGCTCGTCCTGCCGGCCGAGCGCACCGTGTCGCTCCAAGTGAGCGTGACCGCGCCGGACGAGGCGGGGCGGCGGTCGTTCTCCGTGCACGCCCGTGCCGGGGACGACGACCCGTGGGAGCGTCATGCCACCGGGCTGCTGGCTCCGGATGCGGAGTCCACGGAGGCCGAGGACCTGACCGCATGGCCGCCCGCCGGTTCGCGGCGCGTCGACACGGACGAGGTGTACGAGGAGCTGGCGGGGCTCGGGTACACGTACGGTCCCGCCTTCCGGGGCCTCGATGCCGCCTGGCGCTCGGGCGACACACTGTTCGCCGAGGTGCGGTTGCCCGACGAACCGGCCGCTGCCGGAGCCGAGTTCGCTCTCCATCCGGTGCTGCTGGACGCGGCACTCCATCTGCTGCCGCTGCGGGACGAGAGCGGCGTCGTGCTCCCGTTCACCTGGGCCGGGGTACGGCTCGGCGCGGTGGGGGCCACGGCGCTGCGTGTCCGACTGGCGCCCGTGGAGGCCGGGGGCGGCGCCGTCTCGGTACTGCTGACCGACCCGACGGGGACCGTCGTCGCCACGGCCGAGCGGCTGGCGCTGCGGCAGCTGCCCAAGGGCACCTTGACGGCGTCCGCCTCGGACGACGCGTTGTACGAGATCGGGTGGGTGGCCCCCGGTGGAGATGGGACCCCGGCGGCCGCCGGTACCGGATTCCACGTGGTGCGCGTGGGTACGGCCCGGGACGCCCTGGCACAGGTGCAGGAGTGGGCCGGACGAGAGAGCGACGAACGGCTCGTCGTCGTCACGTCGGGAGCCGTGGCCGCGGGCGACGAAAGCGTGTCCGACCCGGCGGCGGGCGCCGTGTGGGGGTTGGTGCGCACTGCGCAGACGGAGTTCCCCGACCGGTTCGTGCTGGCCGACAGCGACGGCACGGCCGCGTCCGAGGCGGCACTGGAGGCGGCGGTCGCGTCGGGGCAGCCGCAGTTCGCACTGCGGGACGGCGCGGTGCTGGTCCCCAGGCTGGCCCGCGCCACCGTCGCCGCCGTCACGGAGCCGGGCCTCCCGGCCCCGGGGACGGTGCTGCTCACCGGTGCCACCGGCGCCCTGGGCGCCCTGATCGCGGAGCGGCTCGTCACCCGGCACGGCGTCCGGCGTCTGCTGCTGACCAGCCGGCGCGGCCCCTCCGCGCCGGGCGCCGCGGACCTGCTCGACCGGCTGGAAGGGCTCGGCGCCCACACCGAGCTGGTCGCCTGCGACACGTCCGACCGGGCCGCGCTCGCCGCACTGCTCGCGGACGTCCCGGACGAGCACCCGCTCACGGGGGTCGTGCATGCGGCCGGAGTCCTGGACGACGGCGTCCTCACCGATCTGACGCCGGAGCGGCTGGACGCCGTTCTGCGCGCCAAGGCCGACGCGGCCGTGCACCTGCACGAGCTGACACGGGGCCTCGATCTCTCCACGTTCGTGCTGTTCTCGTCCGTGGCCGGAGTCATCGGCAATGCCGGGCAGGCCAACTACGCCGCCGCCAACGCCCAGTTGGATGCGCTCGCCGCCCACCGTCGCGGCCTCGGCCTGCCCGCCCGGTCGGTGGCCTGGGGGCTGTGGGAGGACCACGACGGGATGGGCGCCACCCTGTCGGCGGCGGACCTGGCCCGGCTGCGGCGGGCCGGGATCGCGCCGCTGCCCGTGGAGGTGGCGCTGCGCCACTTCGACGCGGCGCTCGGCGGGGACGGGCCCGCGGTGCTCGTCGCGTCCCGCTTCGACACGGCCGCGCTCGGCTCGCCGGGCGCGGTGCCGCCCGTGCCGCTGCGCTCACTGACCCGCACGCGCCCGGCCCGGCGCACCGCGGCGGCGGCCGGGCCCCGGCAGGGCGGGACCCTGGCCGAGCGGCTGTCCGGGCTCGCCCGGCCGGAGGCCGAGCGGGTCGTCCTGGATCTCGTGCGCCGGACGGTCGCGACCGTACTGGGGCACAGCGACGCCGACGCGGTCGCGGACGGCCGCGCCTTCACCGACCTCGGCTTCGACTCGCTCGCCGCCGTCGACCTGCGCAACCGGCTCGGCACGGCCACCGGCCTGCGGCTGCCCGCCACGCTCGTCTTCGACCACCCGACCCCCGCCGCGCTCGCCCGGCAGCTCCTCACCGAGTTGCCCGGCGCAGAAACCGAACGGGCGGCCGGCGACGGTCCTGCCACGCCGTCCGTGCGGCCCGACGACGACCCCGTGGTGATCGTGTCGATGGCGTGCCGGTTCCCGGGCGGGGTGGCCTCGCCCGACGACCTGTGGCGGCTGGTCGCGCAGGGCACGGACGCGGTGTCGGAGTTCCCGGCCGACCGCGGCTGGGACCTGGAGACGCTGTACGACCCGGGGGCGGAACGGACCGGCACCTCGTCCACGCGGCACGGCGGGTTCCTGTACGACGCGGCGGACTTCGACCCCGAGTTCTTCGGCATGAGTCCGCGGGAGGCGCTGACGACGGATCCGCAGCAGCGTCTGCTCCTGGAGACCGCGTGGGAGGCGTTCGAGCGGGCCGGGATCGATCCGCGCTCGCTGCGCGGCTCGCGCACCGGGGTGTTCGCCGGTGTCATGTACAACGACTACGGGGCGCGGCTGCACCAGGGCGGGCAGGCACCGGACGGTGTCGAGGGCTATCTGGTCAGCGGCAGTGCGGGCAGTGTGGCGTCGGGCCGGGTCGCCTACACCTTCGGTCTCGAGGGACCGGCCGTCACCGTCGACACGGCCTGCTCCTCGTCCCTGGTGGCCCTGCACCTCGCCGCGCAGGCGCTGCGCAGCGGCGAGTGCGACCTGGCGGTGGCGGGCGGCGTCACGGTGATGGCGAGCCCGGCGACGTTCGTGGAGTTCAGCCGGCAGCGTGGCCTGTCCGCGGACGGCCGATGCAAGCCGTTCGCCGCGGCGGCGGACGGCACGGGCTGGGGCGAGGGCGCGGGTCTGCTGCTGCTGGAGCGGCTCTCGGACGCCCGCCGCAACGGGCACCGCGTCCTCGCGGTCCTCAAGGGTTCGGCCGTCAACCAGGACGGCGCCAGCAACGGTCTGACCGCGCCGAACGGTCCCTCCCAGCAGCGGGTCATCCGGGCCGCGCTCGCCGACGCGGGCCTGACGCCCGCCGATGTCGACGCGGTCGAGGCGCACGGCACCGGCACCACCCTCGGCGACCCCATCGAGGCCCAGGCCCTCCTGGCCACCTACGGACAGGACCGCGCCGACGAGCAGCCGTTGTGGCTCGGTTCGGTGAAGTCCAACATCGGGCACACCCAGGCCGCGGCCGGTGTCGCCGGTGTCATCAAGTCGGTGCTCGCCATGCGGCACGGGTTGCTGCCCCGCAGTCTGCACATCGACGCTCCGACTCCGCATGTCGACTGGTCGGCGGGTGCCGTCGCGCTGCTCACCGAGCCGACACCGTGGCCGGACCGGAACCGGCCGCGGCGGGCCGGGGTGTCGTCCTTCGGCATCAGCGGCACCAACGCCCATGTCATCCTCGAACACCCCGCGGCCTGGAACGAGGCGTCCGGTGAGCCGGCGGACGGGGAAGCGCCACAGCGGCAGATCTCCGATCCGGTGATCCTGCTGTCCGGCCACACCGAGCGGGCCCTGCGGTCCCGGGCGCGGCAGCTCCGGGAAGTCACCGAGGCCCGTCCCGGTCTCGCGCCGGCCGTGCTCGCCCGGTCGTCGGCTGCCGGAGTCGCCGAGCACGCGCACCGCGCCGCCATCGTGGCGGGCGGCGGACGCGGGGAGGTACTACGGGCCCTGGGCGCACTGCAGGAAGGCGGGAACACGCCTGCGCTGCTGCACGGGACGGCGTCCTCGGATCCGGCGCCGCGCACCGCGTTCCTCTTCACCGGCCAGGGCAGCCAGCGTCCCGGCATGGGACGTGAACTCTACGAAGGTTACGACGAGTTCGCCGCCGCGTACGACGAGGTGTGCGAGGTGATCGACCCGCTGCTGGGCCGGTCGCTGCGGGATCTCGTGTTCGGGGCGGACCCGGCGCTCGACGAGACCGCGTTCACGCAGCCGGCGCTCTTCGCCCACCAGGTGGCCCTGCTGCGGCTTGCGGCGAGCCGTGGGGTGCGGCCCGACGCCGTGCTCGGTCACTCCGTGGGTGCGGTCGCCGCCGCCCACGCGGCCGGTGTCCTGTCGCTGCCCGACGCGGCCCGTCTGGTGACGGCGCGCGGCAGGCTGATGCAGCAACTCCCGTCCGGTGGAGCCATGGTGGCGCTCTCGGTGACCGAGGAGGAGGCGCTCGCGCTGCTCACCGGCTTCGAGGACCGGGCCGGGATCGCCGCGCTCAACGCCCCTCGTGCGACGGTCGTCTCGGGTACGGAGGACGCGGTCCACACCGTGGCCGAGCGGGCCCGCGCCCAGGGGGCCAGGACGCGGCGGCTGACCGTCAGCCACGCCTTCCACTCGCCCCTGATGGAACCGATGCTGGCGGAGTTCCGGCAGGTCCTGGAGGGCATCGAGTTCGGCCCCGCGCGGCTGCCGTTCGTCTCCGACCTCACCGGCCGTGTCGCGGACCCGGACGAACCGGCGTCCCCCGACCACTGGGTGCGACACGTACGGCAGTCCGTGCGCTTCGCCGACGGGGTGCGCACCCTGCACTCCGAAGGCATCAGGGTCTATCTGGAGGTCGGGCCCGACGCCGTGCTGACCGCGATGGCCGAGGAGACGCTCGCGGAACTCGACGCGACGAGGACCCTGCTGCCACTGCAGCGCCGTGACCGGCCCGAGGGGACGTCGTTCGCCACCGCGCTCGGCGGCCTGCACGTCGCGGGCGTCCCGGTGGACTGGCAGGCCCACCACGGCACGGGCGAGCTGACCGAACTGCCCACCTACCCGTTCCAGCGGGAGCGCTACTGGCTGGACGTGCCCGCCGGGCGCGGCGGCGACCTCGGTGCGGCCGGGCTGTCGGGTGCCCGGCACCCGCTGCTCGGCGCGGCCGTCGACCTCGCCGACGGCGCCGGCACCGTCTACACGGGCCGCCTGTCCCACCGTACGCACCCGTGGGCGGCGGACCACACGATGTCCGGCTCGGCCGTGCTGCCGGGCACCGCACTCCTCGAACTCGCCCTGTACGCGGGGCTGGAGAGCGCGAGTCCCGTGGTGCGGGAACTCGCCCTGCACGCGCCCCTGGTCCTGCCGGAGGAAGGAGCTGTGCGGATTCAGGCGACCGTGGGCCCGCCGGACGAGGCGGGTCTGCGCACCTTCACGGTGCACGCCCGGGAGGACGCGGCCGATGAGGGGCAGTGGACGACGCATGCCTCCGGTGTGCTCGCGCCCGACGACGCCTCGGTGCCGTCCGCGTCCCCCGGGCCCTGGCCTCCGGCCGGCGCGGACGCGGTGTCCGTGTCCGACGCGTACGAGCGGCTGGCCTCGCTGGGCTACGCGTACGGTCCCGCCTTCCGTGGTCTGCGGGCCGCCTGGCGGGGTGCGGGCGGCGAGCACCTCGCCGAGATCGCCCTGCCCTCGGGCATCGACGACGACGGTTTCACCGTGCATCCCGCCCTGCTCGACGCGGCGCTGCACCCGCTCGCCCTGGACGGCCCCGGACCCGACGGCGGCCTGCGGGTGCCGTTCGCATGGCACGGTGTGCGGCTGCACGCCACCGGTGCCGCCGCCCTGCGCGTACGGCTGACGGCGGCCGGAAACGGTCAAGGGGAGTCCGTCGCTCTGGAGTTCACGGACGAGTCGGGTGCGCCCGTGCTGACGGCCGACGGTCTGACGATCCGCGCCGTCGATCCCGCGCAGCTCGCGTCCTCGCGCGGGACGACCCGGTCCTTGCACCGCGTGGCGTGGGCTCCGCTCGATCCGGCCGCACAGGACGCCACGGCGGTCTCACCCCCGTACGACGCCCTGCACGCGCCGGACGACGCGGCACGGGACCCGCACGCGGCCGTGCGTCACGTACTGCCCGCTCTGCGCGCCCGGCTCGACGGCGCCGGCGCCACGGGCCCGCTGGTCGTCGTGACGACCGGTGCGACCGCGCCGGAGGACGGTGAACCGCTCGACGCCCTCGGCCACGCAGCGCTGTGGGGCCTCGTCCGCACCGCCCAGACGGAGCATCCCGGCCGGTTCGTGCTGGCCGACACCGACGGCACCGAGGCCTCGCTGCGCGCGCTGCCTGCCGCCGTGGCGTCCGGAGAGCCGCAGTTCGCCCTTCGCGCGGGCCGCGTCCTCGTACCGCGCCTCGTCCGGGTGACGGCGCCCGCATCGCGGGAGACCCCGCTCGACCCGGACGGCACGGTACTGCTCACCGGGGCCACCGGAGCGCTCGGCGGGCTTCTCGCCGAGCACCTCGTCACCCGGTACGGCGTGCGGCATCTGCTGCTGACCAGCCGCCGCGGGCCGGCGGCGCCGGGCGCCGGGCAGCTCGTGGAGCGGCTCACCGCGCTCGGCGCCGAGGCCCGCGTGGTCGCCTGCGACACCGCCGACCGGACCGCGCTCACCGCGCTGCTCGCGGACGTCCCCGCCGACCGGCCGCTGTCCGCGGTCGTGCACGCCGCCGGTGTCACACGCGACGGCACGCTCGAAGCGCTCGACGAGGCCGCGGTGCGCGACGTCCTGCGGGCGAAGGCGGACGCCGCACGGCTGCTGCACGAACTGACCGCGCAATCGGCGCCGCACCTCCGGGCGTTCGTGCTGTTCTCGTCGGTGGCCGGTGTCATCGGCAACGCCGGCCAGGCCAACTATGCGGCCGCGAACGCCTACTTGGACGCCCTCGCCCAGCACCGCCACGCGCTCGGGCTGCCGGCGGCGTCGCTCGCCTGGGGCATGTGGCAGGCCGAGGACGGCATGGGCGGGGCCCTGTCCGCCGCCGACCTGGCCCGCATCGCCCGCACCGGTGTGGCACCGCTGGCGGCAGCGGACGGACTGGCCCTGTTCGACGCGGCGCTGTCGTCCGGGCTCGCCGCGACCGTACCGGTGCGGCTGGACACCACGGCCCTGCGCGGCCTCGGCGATCCGGAGCGCGTCCCGCCGCTGCTGCGCACGCTCGTACGGGTCCCCGGCCCCTCCGCAGCGGGCCGGAGCCGGCAGGGCGCCACCGCCGCCGACACCTTGCCGTGGCTGCGCAAACTGGCCGAGGCGGGCGAGGCGGACCGGCCGCGCGTGGCACTCGACCTCGTGCGCACCACGATCGCCGAGGTGCTCCAGCACGCCCCGGGCAAGGCGGTGCCCGCGGACCGGGGGCTCATGGACCTCGGCTTCGACTCGCTGACCGCGGTCGAGCTGCGCAACCGGCTCGGCGCCGAGACCGGCCTGCGGCTGCCCACGACCGTGCTGTTCGACCACCCGACCGCGCACGCCCTGGCCGCGCACCTGCACCACGAACTGTCCGACCGGCTTCCGGGAGCGGCCTCCGCCGTCCTTGAGCACCTGACCGGCCTGGAGGCGGCCGTCGGCTCCGACGGCCTCGACGAGCAGGCCCGGGACCGCCTCGCCGTCCGCCTGGCCGCGGTCCTCGGGCGTCTCAACCCCGGCACGCGCACCGACACCCCGTCCGGACCGGAGACCGACCGTCTCACCACCGCCACCGACGACGAGCTGTTCCACCTGATCGACGACCAGCTCGGCTCCGGCTGACCGGCCGCCCGCTCGCCCCGCTCCGCCCGCGACCCCGGACCTTCCGTCCTTCGAGGAGAGTTGACCACCCATGACGAACGAGGATCGGCTGCGCGACTATCTCAAGCGCGTGACGAACGACCTGATGCAGACCCGTCAGCGCCTGTCCGAGGTGGAGGCCGAACGGCACGAGCCGATCGCGATCGTGGCCATGGCCTGCCGCTATCCGGGCGGGGTGCGCTCACCGGAGGATCTGTGGCGGATCGTGGAGTCGGGCACCGACGCCGTCTCCGCGTTCCCGGACAACCGGGGCTGGGACCTCGCGGGCCTGTACGACCCCGATCCCGAGCGGACCGGCACGTCGTACGCCCGCGAGGGCGGGTTCCTGCACGACGCCGACCGGTTCGACCCGGCGTTCTTCGGGATCAGCCCGCGCGAGGCCGTCGCCATCGACCCACAGCAGCGGCTGCTGCTGGAGACGGCGTGGGAGACGTTCGAGCGGGCCGGGATCGATCCGCGGTCGCTGCGCGGCTCGCGCACCGGGGTCTTCGCGGGTGTCATGTACGCGGACTACGGCGGACGCATCCAGCAGGCGCCGGACGGCCTGGAGGGGTACATCGGCACGGGCAGCGCGGGTTCGGTCGCCTCGGGCCGGCTCTCGTACACGTTCGGCCTGGAGGGCCCGGCCGTCACCGTCGACACGGCCTGCTCGTCCTCGCTGGTGGCGCTGCATCTGGCGATCCGGTCACTGCGGCAGGGCGAGTGCGACCTGGCGCTGGCGGGCGGCGCGACGGTGATCGCGTCGCCAGGGCTGTTCGTGGAGTTCAGCCGGCAGCGCGGGCTGTCGCCGGACGGGCGCTGCAAGGCGTTCTCCGCGGCGGCGGACGGCACGGGCTGGGGTGAGGGGACGGGCCTGCTCCTGGTGGAGCGGCTCTCCGACGCCCGCCGCGCGGGCCATCCGGTGCTCGCGGTCGTGCGGGGATCCGCGGTCAACCAGGACGGTACGAGCGGCCAGTTGTCGGCGCCGAACGGTCCCTCCCAGCAGCGGGTGATCCGGGCCGCCCTGGCGGATGCGGGCCTGTCCGCCGCGGACGTCGACGCGGTCGAGGCGCACGGCACCGGCACCACCCTCGGCGACCCCATCGAGGCCCAGGCACTCCTCAACACCTACGGTCAGGAGCGGGCGCCCGAGCGGCCGTTGTGGCTCGGCTCGCTGAAATCCAACATCGGGCACACCCAGGCCGCGGCCGGTGTCGGCGGGATCATCAAGATGGTCGAGGCCATGCACCACGGCGTCCTGCCCCGCACCCTCCACGTCGACGAACCCACCCCGCACGTCGACTGGTCGGCGGGCGCCGTCGAGCTGCTCACCGAGGACCAGGACTGGCCAGCCACCGACGACCGGCCGCGACGCGCAGCCGTCTCCTCCTTCGGCATCAGCGGCACCAACGCCCACGTCATCCTCGAACAGCCCACCGCGCACGACGAACCGGCAGAGCCGGTGGCGCCGCAAGGGCCGGCACCCTGGCTGCTGTCGGCGCACTCCGAGGATGCCCTGCGCGCGCAGGCCGGGCAGTTGCGGACGTACGTGGAGGAGCACCCGGACCTGCAACCGCCCGACGCCGCACGCCTCCTGGCGGAGGGACGCAGCCAGTTGGAGCGGCGGGCCGTGGTCGTGGCGCAGGACCGGGAGGAGCTGATCGGGGCTCTGGACTCCCTTGCCCGGGGAGTGCCTGCGGGCAACGTGGTGGAGGGGGCCGCGCGGGATCACGGCCGGACGGTGTTCGTGTTTCCGGGTCAGGGTTCGCAGTGGGAGGGCATGGCACGCGACCTCCTCGCCACCTCACCCGTCTTCGCCCAACACCTCACCCAAGCAGCCGACGCCATCGGCAAACACACCGACTGGAACCTCATCGACGTCCTCACCGCACAACCCCACACCCCACCCCTGGACCGCGTCGACATCGTCCAACCCGCCCTCTTCGCCGTCATGACCGCCCTCGCCCGCCTCTGGCAACACCACGGCATCCACCCCGACGCCGTCATCGGCCACTCCCAAGGCGAAATCACCGCCGCCCACATCGCCGGCGCCCTCACCCTCGACGACGCCGCAAAAATCGTCACCCTCCGCTCCCAAACCATCCACCACCACCTCGCCGGCACCGGCGCCATGGCCTCCATCCCCCTCCCCGCCGACCAAACCCACACCCACCTCACCCCCTACAACGACCTCCACATCGCCGCCCACAACAGCCCCACCACCACCGTCATCGCCGGAAACCCCCACCAACTCCACCACCTCGTCAACCACCTCAACACCCAAGGCATCCGAGCCCGCACCATCCCCGTCGACTACGCCTCCCACACCCCCCACGTCCACCCCCTCCACGACACCCTCCACACCCAACTCCACGACATCACCCCCACCCCCACCACCACCGCCTTCTACTCCACCCTCCACACCACACCCATCGACACCACCCAACTCAACGCCACCTACTGGTACGACAACCTCGCCAACCCCGTCCAACTCCACCCCACCCTCACCACCCTCGCCAACCACAACCACACCACCTACATCGAAATCAGCCCCCACCCCGTCCTCACCCACGCCCTCACCGACACCCTCCCCACCACCACCCTCATCACCCCAACCCTCCGCAGAAACGAGGGAACTCTCAGCCGCTTCCGTCTCTCGCTCGCGCAGCTGCACGCCCACGGCGTGCCGGTCGACTGGACGCCCGCACTTCCGCAGCCCGCCGTCCCCCCGCACGACCTGCCCACCTACCCCTTCCAGCAGCGCCGCTACTGGCTGGAGGACGCGGCGACCGGGGGAAACCCGGAGAGCCTCGGACTGCACACCACGCGGCACCCGCTGCTGAGCGCGGCGACGACCCTCGCCGAGGGCGACGCCCTCCTGCTGACCGGACGCGTCTCGGCCCGTACCCACCCCTGGCTCGCCGACCACACCGTCGACGGCGTGCCCGTGCTGCCCGGCACCGCGCACCTCGAACTCGCACTGCACGCCGCCCAGTTGCTGGACGGACTGACGGTCGCCACGCTCCGGCTCGGTGCGCCCCTCGCGCTTCCCTCCTCCGGCGGTCTGGACCTGCAGCTGACCGTGGGCCCGCCGGGGCCCGACGGCGAGCGCGAACTCGGCGTGCACGCACGCCCGTTCGACGACGAGGCGGCCGACGCCGAGCCGCTGCGGCGGCCGTGGACCACCCACGCCACCGGGGTGCTCGCGCCACCCGTGACGGAGCCGCCGTCCCGGCGGCCGGGCTCCTGGCCGCCCGCGGGCGCGACGCAGGTGGCTCCCGAGGACATCCGCGTGCGGCTGGCCGAGCTCGGCCTGGCCCCGGGACCCGCGTTCGACGGACTGCACGCGGTGTGGCGGAGCGACGACGGAACGGTCCACGCCGAGGTCACACTGCCGGACCCGGACGACACGGAAGCCGTCCGCTACGGGGCGCACCCCGCGCTGCTCGCCGCCGCACTGCAGCCCGTCCTCGCCGAGGCCGACGAGGCACCCCTGCTGCCGCACGCCTGGCAGGACGTCGTGCTGCACGCCGTCGGAGCCACCGCACTGCGCGTCTCGCTCACCCGGCACGGCGACGGATACACGCTCGCCGCCTACGACACGGAGGATGCCCCCGTACTGACCGCCGCGGCGCTCGCCCTCGCCCCGGTGACGGACGGCGCTCCGCTCGCCGCGAGCGGGGCACGGGCCGACTGGCTGACCGCGCTCGAATGGCCGGAACTGCCGCTCGCTCCCGCGGAGTCGGACACGCAGGCCGGCTCCTTGGCACTCATCGGCGAGCCCGTACCGGGCATCGACGCCGTCGCGTACGACACGGTCGAGGCGTTTCTCGACGGCACCGCGGAGACCGGGGCCCCCACCCATGCCCTGTTGCCCGCCCCGTCCGCGGCCGCCGTCCTGCCCGCGCTGCAGAGCTGGCTGGCCGACGAGCGGTGCGCGGCCACCCGGCTGGTCGTCCTGACGCGGCACGCGGTCACCGCCCGCCCCGACGACGTACAGGACCTGGCGCCGGCGCCGGTGTGGGGCCTGGTGCGGGTCGCGCAGTCGGAACACCCGCACCGCATCGGGCTCGTGGACCTGGACGGCGACGCCGGCTCGCCGGGCGCGCTGCGGGCTGCGCTCGCCTCGGACGAACCGCAGGTCGCCGTGCGGGCGGGAGTGGCGTACGTGCCGCGGCTGATCCGCCTGGACGACGAGGAGCTCTCCGGCGCCCGCCCGGCACCGGAGCCGGACGGGACGGTGCTGGTGTCGGGCGGCGGGGATCTCGCCGCCGCCGTCGCGGACCATGCCGTCGCGGAGCTGGGCGCGCGCCGCGTCCTGCTGCTCGGCGCCGATGCCGACCTGCCGGGCCTGCTGGCGGAACGGGGCGCCGAGGTGGTGGTCGCCGACGGCACTGCGGCGGACCGGGACGCGGTGGCCGCAGCGCTCGCGTCCCTGCCGGCCGGTCAGCGGCTGACGGACGTGATCCATGTGGCCGCCGAGGCGCCGCTGGAGCTGCTGACCTCGCTGGAGCAGGGCCCGTTCACCGAGGGGCTGAGCACGGCGGCGGACGCCGCCTGGAATCTGCACGAGCTCACGCTGGGGCTGGAGCTGGCGTCGTTCACCCTGCTGTCGCCCGAGGCGTCGGCCACCCTCGGCGGCACGGGACTCGCGGTGGCCGCCGCCGTGGGCGCGCAGCTGGACGCACTGGCCCATCACCGGCGCGCCCTGGGCCTGCCCGCCGTCTCCGTCGCCTGGGGGCCGCGCGCCGAGACACCCGACGCCGTGGTGCGCGGCGGGCTGGTCAGGTTCGCGGCAGGGCAGAGCGCGGCACTGTCCGGGCTCGCCCTGCGCACCGTCCGGCCGACGCTGCTCGCGGCGCGGTTCAACCGGGCGGCGCTCGCCACCTGGGCCGACTCCGGGCTGCTGCCGCCGCCGCTGCGCTCCCTGGTCCGCACCGTGCGCACCGCCGCGTCGGCGAGCGGCGCCGGGGCGAGCACTTTGGCCGCGTCACTGGCGGGGCTGAGCGAGCCGGACCAGACCCGGACCCTGCTGGATCTGATCCGTACCCAGGTCGGCGGTGTGCTCGGCCTCTCGGGCACCGACACCGTCGAGCCGGGCCGTGCCTTCAAGGACCTCGGCTTCGACTCGCTGACCGCGGTGGAGCTGCGCAACCGGCTGACCGCCGCCACCGGCCTCAAGCTGCCCACCACGCTGGTCTTCGACCACCCCTCGCCCCGGGCGCTCGCGGACTTCCTGCGGAGCGGGCTGCTCGGCATCGCCGCCGACGCCCCGGCCGTCGTGCCGGGGACGGCGGCGTACGACGGGGAGCCGATCGCCATCGTCGCCATGGCGTGCCGCTACCCGGGCGGGGTGCGCTCACCGGAGGACCTGTGGCGGGTGGTGGCCGACGAGGCCGACGTGATCTCGCCGTTCCCCGACAACCGGGGCTGGGACCTGGACCGGCTCTTCGACCCCGATCCGACGCGTGCGGGCACCTCGTACGCGCGCGAGGGCGGGTTCCTGCACGACGCCGACCGGTTCGACCCGGCGTTCTTCGGGATCAGCCCGCGCGAGGCGACCAGCATGGACCCGCAGCAGCGGCTGCTGCTGGAGACGGCGTGGGAGGCGTTCGAGCGGGCCGGCATCGACCCCGCGTCCCTGCACGGCTCGCGCACCGGCGTGTTCGCCGGGGTCGTCTACACCGACTACGGGTCCCGGGTGCGGCTGCCCGCCGACATGGAGGGCTACCTCGGTATCGGCAGCGCGGGCAGCATCGCCTCCGGCCGTATCGCCTACACCCTCGGACTGGAGGGGCCGGCGGTGACGGTCGACACCGCGTGCTCGTCGTCCCTGGTGGCCCTGCACCTCGCGGTCCGGTCGCTGCGCCAGGGCGAGTGCGATCTGGCACTCGCCGGTGGCGCGACGGTGCTCGCCAACCCGGACATCTTCATCGGTTTCAGCCGCCAGCGCGGGCTCGCCCCGGACGCCCGCTGCAAGGCGTTCGCGGCGGGCGCCGACGGCACCGCGTTCGGTGAGGGCGTGGGGCTGCTGCTGGTGGAGCGGCTCTCGGACGCCCGCCGCAACGGCCACCACGTGCTGGCGGTGGTGCGCGGCACCGCGGCGAACCAGGACGGTGCCAGCAATGGGCTGACCGCCCCCAACGGTCCCTCCCAGCAGCGGGTCATCCACGCCGCGCTCGCCGATGCGGGCCTGACACCCGCCGACGTCGACGCGATGGAGGCGCACGGCACGGGCACCACCCTCGGCGACCCCATCGAGGCGCAGGCGATCATCGCGACGTACGGTCAGGAGCGGGCGCCCGAGCGGCCGTTGTGGCTCGGCTCGCTGAAATCCAACATCGGGCACACGCAGGCCGCGGCCGGTGTCGGCGGGATCATCAAGATGGTCGAGGCCCTGCGGCACGGCGTCCTGCCCCGCACCCTCCACGTCGATGAGCCCACCCCGCACGTCGACTGGTCGGCGGGCGCCGTCGAGCTGCTCACCGAGGCACGGGAGTGGACCTCCGAGGGGCGCCCCCGCCGGGCGGGTGTCTCGGGCTTCGGGATGAGCGGCACGAACGCACACGTCATCATCGAGGAGGCCGCACAGGAGACGGAGCCCGGTACGGAGCCGCCGGTTCCGGACGGCCCGGCACCCTGGCTGCTGTCGGGGCAGTCGGAACAGGCCCTGCGCGCCCAGGCGGAACGGCTTCGCGCGTACGTGGAGGAGCACCCGGAGCTGCGCCCCGCCGACGCGGCCCGCCTCCTGGCGGAGGGACGAACGGCGCTGGACCACCGTGCGGTGCTGGTCGCCGGTGACCGCTCGGAACTGCTGGCCGCGCTGGACGCCGTGGCGGCGGACAGCACCAGTCCGCACGTGGTGCGCGGCACCCGGGCGGAGTCGGCGGGGAAGACCGTGTTCGTGTTTCCGGGTCAGGGTTCGCAGTGGGAGGGCATGGCACGCGACCTCCTCGCCACCTCACCCGTCTTCGCCCAACACCTCACCCAAGCAGCCGACGCCATCGGCAAACACACCGACTGGAACCTCATCGACGTCCTCACCGCACAACCCCACACCCCACCCCTGGACCGCGTCGACATCGTCCAACCCGCCCTCTTCGCCGTCATGACCGCCCTCGCCCGCCTCTGGCAACACCACGGCATCCACCCCGACGCCGTCATCGGCCACTCCCAAGGCGAAATCACCGCCGCCCACATCGCCGGCGCCCTCACCCTCGACGACGCCGCAAAAATCGTCACCCTCCGCTCCCAAACCATCCACCACCACCTCGCCGGCACCGGCGCCATGGCCTCCATCCCCCTCCCCGCCGACCAAACCCACACCCACCTCACCCCCTACAACGACCTCCACATCGCCGCCCACAACAGCCCCACCACCACCGTCATCGCCGGAAACCCCCACCAACTCCACCACCTCGTCAACCACCTCAACACCCAAGGCATCCGAGCCCGCACCATCCCCGTCGACTACGCCTCCCACACCCCCCACGTCCACCCCCTCCACGACACCCTCCACACCCAACTCCACGACATCACCCCCACCCCCACCACCACCGCCTTCTACTCCACCCTCCACACCACACCCATCGACACCACCCAACTCAACGCCACCTACTGGTACGACAACCTCGCCAACCCCGTCCAACTCCACCCCACCCTCACCACCCTCGCCAACCACAACCACACCACCTACATCGAAATCAGCCCCCACCCCGTCCTCACCCACGCCCTCACCGACACCCTCCCCACCACCACCCTCATCACCCCAACCCTCCGCAGAAACGAGGGAACTCTCAGCCGCTTCCGTCTCTCGCTCGCCCACCTCCACACCCACGGCCTCCCCGTCGACTGGCACCTCCCGCCCGCCACGATCCACCCCCGCGACCTGCCCACCTACCCCTTCCAGCAGCGCCGCTACTGGCTGGAAGGACCGGCCGCGCAGAGCGACGCGGGCAGTCTCGGGCTCGACGCCGCCGACCACCCGTTCCTCACCGCCGCGACCACGGTGGCCGAGGGCGACGCGCTGCTGCTGACCGGACGCGTCTCCCCCCGCACGCATCCCTGGCTCGCCGACCACGGGCTCGACGGCACCGCCCTGCTGCCCGGCACCGCACTCCTCGAACTCGCTCTCGAAGCCGGGCAGTCGGCGGGCGGTCTGGCGGTCGAGGAGCTGACGCTGGAGGCGCCGCTGGTGTTCGCGGCCGACGGCGGGATGCGCGTGCAGGTGGGGGTCGAGGGACCGGACGAGTCCGGCCGGCGCCGGGTCACCATCCACTCCCGGCCCGACGCCTCCGACGCCGACGCGTGGACGCAGCACGCGACCGGTTTCCTCGTGTCCACCGAGGCCGGCGTGCCCGACCCCGACGCGGTCTGGCCGCCGCAGGACGCGGCTCCCCTCGACGTCGAGGACCTGTACGAGGACCTGGCCGCCCTCGGCTACACGTACGGTTCCGCGTTCCGCAATCTCGGCGCCGCGTGGCGCTCGGCCGACGGCGCCACCGTGTACGCGGAAGTGGAGCTGACGCCCGAACTGCACGCGGACGCCGCCCGGTTCGGGGTGCACCCGGCCCTGCTGGACTCGGCGTTGCACGCGATGGCGCTGGGCTCGTTCCTCGGCGAGGGGGTCCACCTTCCGTTCAGCTGGTCCGGGGTGACGCTGCACGCCGTCGGAGCCACCGCGCTGAGGGTGTCGCTGTCGCGCGGCGCGGGCGAGGACGCGGTGACCCTGTCGGTCGCGGACCCCCAGGGCGCCCCGGTGCTGACGGCGCAGTCGTTGACCCTGCGCCCGGTGTCGCCCGACCGGTTGCCGGCACGGCCGGGGCGGTCGGCGACGGCCGATGCCCTGCACACGCTGGAGTGGACGCCGCTGTCCACGTCCGAGCAGGCGCCGCTGCCGCCGTACACCGTGCTGGGCCCGGCGCCCGACGTCCTGGACGCGGCGGTGCTCGGTGCGCCGGCTCCGCCGGACGCCGCCGAACTGGATCTGCTGTCCTGGCACACTCCGGACACGGGGGCGTCGCTGCCGGGATCCGTCGGGTCGGGCATGACGGCGCTGCTCACCCGGCTCCAGGAGTGGCTGACGGCCGACGACCGCCCGCAGGCACGGCTCGTGGTGCTGACGGGCCGGGCGGTCGGCGTGCGGCCGGGCGACACCGTGGATCTCGCGGCGGCACCGGCCTGGGGCCTGCTGCGGTCCGCGGCGACGGAGAACCCCGGCCGGATCGTCGTCGTGGACTGGGACGGCGGCGACGCGTCCCTGCGCGCGCTGCCCGGCGCGCTGGCCACCGGTGAACCGCAACTGGCCCTGCGCGACGGTGACGTGTACGTACCGCGGCTGGCCAGGGCGGAGGCGCCGAGCACGATCGAGCTGCCCGGAGACGGCTCGGCGTGGCGCCTGGAGACACCCGGCGGGTCGCCCGACGACCTGTACGCGGCGGCTCACCCGGCCGCCGGAGCACCGCTCGAAGCGGGACAGGTGCGGATCGGGGTGCGTGCCGCGGGCCTGAACTTCCGTGACGTCCTGACCGTCCTGGGCATGGTCCCGGTGGGTGCCCCGCTGGGTACCGAGGCGGCGGGGACCGTCCTGGAGACCGGCCCCGGGGTGGAGGGCCTCGCGGTCGGGGACCGGGTGTTCGGTCTGGTGCCCGGCGCGGTGGGGCCGGTCGCGGTCGCCGACCGGCGGCTGCTCGCCAGGATCCCCGACGGGTGGTCGTTCGCGCAGGCCGCGGGCGTGCCGGCGGTGTTCACCACGGCGTACTACGGACTGGCGAGGCTGGCCGGGCTGCGCGCCGGGGAGCGGGTGCTGATCCACGCGGCGGCGGGCGGCGTCGGTCTCGCCGCGCTGCAGGTGGCCCGGCATCTCGGCGCGGAGGTGTTCGCGACGGCGAGTCCCGGGAAGTGGGGTGTGCTGCGGTCGCTGGGGGTTCCCGCCCAGCGGATCGCCGGCTCCCGGGACACCGCGTTCGAGACGGAGTTCTCCTCCGCGACCGGCGGAGACGGAGTGGACGTCGTCCTGAACTCCCTCACCGGGGAGTTCATCGACGCCTCGTTGCGGTTGCTGCCGCGCGGCGGACGCTTCGTCGAGATGGGCATCGCGGATCTGCGCGAGGCCGACGAGGTGGCTGCCGGACACCCGGGAGTCTCGTACCAGCCGTTCGAACTGCTCGACATGGAACCGGAGTTGGTCGGTGAGGTGCTGGCCGAGGTGCTGGCCCTGTTCGAGCGGGGCGTGCTGGAGCCGCTGCCGGTCACGACCTGGGACGTGCAGCGGGCGCCGGCCGCGTTCCGTTTCTTCTCCCAGGCCCGGCACGTCGGAAAGATCGTGCTGACGCTGCCCGCCACGGGCCCCGCGGACGGCACCGTCCTGATCACCGGCGGTACGGGCACCCTGGGCTCCGCGCTCGCCCGGCATCTGGTGACCACGCGCGGCGCGCGGCGGCTGCTCCTGACCGGCAGGCGCGGACCGGAGGCCCCGGGCGCGGCCGAGCTGACCGCGGAGCTGACCGCGCTCGGCGCCGAGGTCCGGGTGGCGGCCTGCGACGTCGCGGACCGCGACGCGCTGGCCCGGCTCCTGGAGTCGGTCCCGGCCGAGCACCCGCTGACCTCCGTCGTCCATGCGGCCGGTGTCCTCGACGACGGTGTCCTGACATCGCTGACCGGGGCGGAGGTGGAGTCGGTGCTGCGGCCGAAGGCGGATGCCGCCTGGCATCTGCACGAGCTGACCCGGGGCCACGACCTGTCGTCGTTCGTACTGTTCTCCTCGATGTCCGGTCTCCTCGGCGGCGCCGGGCAGGCCAACTACGCGGCGGCCAACGTGTTCCTGGACGCCCTCGCCGGGCACCGCCGCGCTCGGGGGCTGCCCGCGACCTCACTGGCCTGGGGCATGTGGGGCGATGCGAGCGGCATGACGGGCCATCTCGACTCCACGGACCTGGCGCGAATCGCCCGCGGCGGCCTCGCGCCGATGACGTTCGAGCAGGGCATGGCGCTGTACGACGCGACACTGGCGGCCGACGCGCCGCTGCTGGCCCCGGCCCCGCTGGACCGGTCCGCGCTGCGGGCCCGCGCCGAGTCGGGCGAGCTGCCGGCCGTCCTGCGCTCGCTGGTGAAGGCGCCTTCGGTCCGCCGTGCCGCTCAGGTCACGCGCGGTGGTGACGACGCCACCTCGCTCGGCCGGCGCCTGGCGGCGCTGCGCGGCCCGGAGCGGGAGCAGGCGGTACTCGCCGTCGTCCGGGAGCAGGTGGCAGCCGTACTCGGGCACGGGACGGCCGACGACGTCGCCGCCGAACGGGCCTTCAAGGAGATCGGGTTCGACTCGCTGACCTCGGTGGAGCTGCGCAACCGGCTCGGCTCGGCGACCGGACTGCGGCTGCCCACGACGCTGGCGTTCGACTTCCCCACCCCCTCGGCCCTGGCCGGGCACCTGCTCGGTCTGCTGGTGCCGAAGGAGGATCCGGTGGCCGAACTGGACCGGCTGCTCGCCTCGGTCACGGCCGACAGCGCGGACCTGCCCACGGTCCGGGAGCGGCTGCGGGCGGCGCTGCGCCAGTGGGAGGCCGCCGCCGGCGACGCGCCGCAGGAGGACCTGGCCGCGGCCACGGACGAGG
The DNA here is from genome assembly GCF_055567695.1 of Streptomyces sp. NPDC026417. Lineage (NCBI taxonomy): Bacteria > Bacillati > Actinomycetota > Actinomycetes > Kitasatosporales > Streptomycetaceae > Streptomyces > Streptomyces sp. NPDC026417. Next base: position 182,928 of record NZ_JBVHPY010000020.1, on the reverse strand, counting down.
AGCTGTTCCGGGCGCTGGACGAGGAGCTGGACGCGTGATGCGGGCTTGTTCGGCACATGAGAGGGCGACTCCCGCGGCACGCGACGAGCGGATTCCCCGGGAACGCCTGAGCCCGGCCCGCTCGGCGGCCGTACGCCCGGCTCGCCGGGCAGGCGTGGGCCCTGTCCCGTCCGCACGCGTGCAGCGCGACCCGTCGGAAGCCGTGGAGCAGGGCTCCCTCGGCACGAGCGGCGCAGACCCCCTGGCACCCATGGGAGAACAACGATGAGCAACGAGGACAGGCTGCGCGACTATCTCAAGCGGGCCACCGCCGATCTGCGTCAGGCCAGGCGCCGGATCCAGGAACTGGAGGACCAGCGCCACGAACCCGTCGCGATCGTGGCCATGGGGTGCCGCTTCCCCGGTGGCATCGACTCCCCGGACGCCTTGTGGCGCCTTGTCGCGGACGGCGTCGACGCGGTCGGCGACCTGCCCGGGGACCGCGGCTGGGACCTGGAGAACCTGTACGACCCGGACCCGGACCGGCCCGGCACGACCTATACGCGGGAGGGCGGATACCTGCCCGACGCGGCCGGGTTCGACGCCGCGTTCTTCGGGATGGGGCCGCGCGAGGCGGTGGCCGCCGATCCGCAGCACCGCCAGCTCCTCGAAGTGGCCTGGGAGACGTTCGAGCGCGGCGGCATCGCGCCGGGCTCGCTGCACGGGACGCGCACGGGAGTGTTCGCGGGGGTGGTGTCACAGGCCTACGTGCCACCGCCGGACCGGGTCCCGGACGGTTTCGAGGGCCATCTGATGACCGGCAACGCCACCAGCGTCGCCTCCGGCCGGATCGCCTACCACCTGGGGCTGGAAGGGCCTGCCGTCACACTCGACACGGCCTGCTCGTCATCGCTCGTGGCGATGCACCTGGCGGCGCAGTCGCTGCGCCGCGGCGAGTGCGACCTGGCCCTCGCGGGCGGTGTGACGGTCATGGCGACGCCGGTGCTGCTGGTGGAGTTCAGCCGGCAGCGCGGTCTGTCGCCGGACGGGCGCTGCAAGGCGTTCGCGGCGGACGCCGACGGCACGGGCTTCTCCGAGGGGGTGGGCCTGGTCCTGCTGGAGCGGCTGTCGGACGCCCTGCGGGGCGGTCGCACCGTCCTGGCCGTGCTGCGGGGTTCGGCCGTCAACCAGGACGGCGCGAGCAACGGGCTCACCGCGCCGAACGGTCCCGCCCAGGAACGGGTCATCCGGGCCGCGCTCGACGACGCGCGGCTCGGCCCGCACGACGTGGACGCGGTGGAGGCGCACGGCACCGGCACCCGGCTCGGCGACCCGATCGAGGCGCACGCCCTGCTGTCCGCCTACGGGGCGGGACGCGACACCGGGCGACCGCTGCGACTGGGCTCGGTGAAGTCCAACATCGGCCACACACAGGCCGCCGCGGGCGTGGCCGGCGTCATCAAGATGGTGCAGGCGTTGCGCCACGGGGTGCTGCCGCGCACCCTGCACGCGCAGGAACCGACCCCTCAGGTCGACTGGGCGCGGGGCGGCGTCGCGCTGCTCACCGAGGACGTGCCGTGGCCGGCCGCGCCGGACCGGCCGCGCCGGGCCGGGGTGTCGTCGTTCGGCATCAGCGGCACGAACGCCCACGTGATCATCGAGGAGGCGCCTGCCGCCGAGGGGACCGCGGCCCGCGCCCCCGCCGCCGTCGCCCCCGTGTGGCCGCTGTCGGGCCGCACCGAACAGGCCCTGCGCGCCCAGGCCGCCCGCGTCCTCGACCGGCTGACCGAGCGGCCCCACCTCGACCCGGCGGCCGTGGGCCGCACCCTCGCCCTGGGCCGGACGGCGTTCGCGCACCGGGCGGTGGTCCTGCCGGGTACCCGCGAGGACCGGCTCGGCGCGCTGGAGGCGTTGGCGGCGGGCCGTCCCGCGCGGCACGCGGTACGCGGCGTCGCGGCCGAACGGGTGCCGAAAGCGTTCCTGTTCACGGGCCAGGGCAGTCAGCATGCGGGCATGGGCACCGGGGCGGCCGCGTCCCATCCCGTCTTCGCCGACGCCCTGGACGAGGTGTGCGAGGCGTTCGCGCCCCACCTGGACGAGTCGTTGCGCGACCTGCTGCATGCCGAGCCGGGCAGTCCGCGGGCGGCCCTCCTCGATCGTACGGAGTACGCGCAGCCCGCCCTGTTCGCCGTGGAGAGCGCGCTCCACCGGCTCCTCACCGGCCTGGTCGGTACGCCGGACCAGGTGGCGGGACATTCGCTGGGCGGGGTGTCGGCGGCGTACGCGGCGGGGGTGTTCCCGCTGGCGGACGCGGTGCGCCTGGTGGCGGCACGGGGCCGGCTGATGCAGGCGCAGCCCTCGGGCGGGGCGATGGCCGCGATCGAGGCGTCGGAGCCGGAGGTCCTGGAGGCGCTGGCCGAGGTCGCGGACCGGGTGGGACTCGCCGCGGTCAACGGTCCGCGCGCCACGGTGATCTCCGGAGACGCGGCGGCGGTGGCCGGGGTCGCCGCGCATTTCGCCGACCGGGGACGGCGCACGAAGCCGCTTCGGGTGAGCCACGCGTTCCACTCACCGCACATGGACGGCGCGCTGGAACCGTTCCGTTCGGTCGTGGCCGCCCTCGACATCCGTCCGCCGGTACTCGGCGTGGTGTCGGACCTGACGGGCGCCCCCGTGTCGTACGAAGAGCTGCGGCAGCCGGACTACTGGGTGCGCCAGCTGCGCTCCCCGGTACGGTTCGCGGATGTGGTGGCGTCCCTGGACGCGGCGGGCGTGCGGGCGTACGTGGAGCTGGGGCCCGATGCGGTCCTCGCGTCGATGGTGCCCGCCGTGCTGCCGGACTCGGCGCCACTGGTGGTGCCGTCGCTGGTCCGGGACCGGCCGGAGGACGAGACGCTGGCGGCGCTCGTCGGACGGCTGCACGTGGCGGGCGCCGAGGTCCGCTGGGACGCCTGGTACGGCACCCGTCCGGCGCCGGTAGCGGACCTGCCCACCTACCCGTTCGAGCACACGCACCACTGGTGGCCCGTGCCGGACGTGCCCGCGGGTCCGGCACCGTCACAGCCTGGGGTGCGCGCGCTCGAACCGGTGGGCGCGGAGGCGTCGCTGCTCGACCTGGTGCGGGTACACGCCGCCGACGTCCTGGGGCACGCCTCCCCCGAGTCGATCGCCGCCGAGGACAACTTCCTCGACATCGGCTTCTCGTCGTTCACGGCGCTGGAGGTCCGCAACCGGCTGTGCGAGGTGACCGGTCTGCTGTTGCCACCGGTCCTCCTCTACGACTACCCGACGCCGGCGGCCGTCGCCGACTTCCTGGAGGAGCAGCTGGCCGCGGCCTGACCCGCGGCACGCAAGGGAGCCGGGCCCGTGGGGCCCGGCTCCCTCGGCCGTGTGCCGTACTGCGTCCTACCAGGTGACCGGAAGGCGCACGATGCCCTGCACGGACCCCCCGGGCTTGGTGCCGAGCGCCTCGACGGGCTCCGCGGCGCGCAGCGTCGGAATGCGGGTGAACAGCTCGTACAGGGCGATCTCCACCTCCGCGCGGGCCAGGTTCTGCCCGATGCACTGGTGGATGCCGTAGCCGAACGCGAGGTGGTGGCGGGTGCCGCGCAGCACGTCGAAGGTGTCGAGGTCGTCGAAGACCTCGCCGGCCCGGTTGGCGGCCGCGTTCGGCAGATACACCGCGTCGCCCTCGCGGACGACCACGCCACCGATCTCGATGTCGGCGGCGGCCACCCGCTGGAGTTCGTCGGCGACCGACAGGAAGCGCAACAGCTCCTCGACGGCCCCCGGCGCGATGGCCGCGTCCGCCCTCAACCGGTCTGCCTGCTCCGGGTGTTCGAGGAGCGTGAGCACGCTCAGCGCGATCATGTTCGCGGTGGTCTCGTGCCCTGCGACGAGCAGGAACATGGCGATGGCGGCGAGTTCGGCGCGGCCCAGCTCACCCGTGGCGAACCGCTCGGTGATCAGCTCGTCGAGCAGCCCCTCGGCGGGGGCGCCGCCGGCGAGCCGCGCCTCCTTGGCGGCGACCAGCTCGTCGAAGTACCCCACGAGCGCGGCACTGGCGTCGGCCGCCTGCTGCGCCGTGCCGGTGGCCAGCAGCATGCGCCGCGTGTGCTCCTCGAAGAACTCGTGATCGTCGTACGGCACGCCCAGCAGTTGGCAGATGACAGCCGACGGCACCGGCAGCGCGAACGCGGGCACCAGGTCCGCACCGGGCCCTGCGGCCAGGAGGGCGTCGATCCGTTCGCCCACGATGCGCCGGATCGCCGGGCGCAGCCCGTTGACGCGCTTCACGGTGAAACTGCCGATGAGCATGCGGCGTTGGACGTCGTGCTCGGGCGGGTCCATGCCGACGAGGGCGGTCAGCTTCGCCGCGGCCATCCTGGGCACGAGCACGGGGAAGTCGGGCCGGCTGCGGTCCGACGAGAGCCGCGGGTCGACGAGCAGTTGCCGCGTCTCCGCATACCCGGTGACGACCCAGGCCTGGCGTCCGTCGTACAACCGCACGCGTGCCAGCGGGCCTTCCTCCCGCAGCTTCGCGTACCCGGCGGGCGGATGGTAGGGACACCCCCTCGCCATCGGGAACTGCGGCAGTGCCGCGGTGGTGGATGCGGCCGTGTTCATCGGGCCCCCTAGTCGCCGGCGCGTGTGGTGGCGGCATCATCCGAAGCCCGGGTAAAGCCGCTCTAAACGCGTCCGCCGAAGGCGATCGTGCTGCCGCGCGCCCCACGTCGCCCCCATCCGGGCCTCGCCGACGGTCCCGTATGCGCAGGAGGCGAGGCGGATCGGCCGGTTTGCCGTGATGTAAAGAGCCTGTGATCAATCCGCAGGTCTGCACGGTGCCTTCGGGGGCATACGGCGGTGGATCGGGAGGGCACACCCCCCGGCGAAGTGACCGCCGCGAGGCGCCGACCTGTGGGAGTCCTGATGCCGACCGCCGTGCCGGAGAGACCCACCGTCCCGTCTGGTGAATCACCGGGAGCCGTCAAGCCGGCGCGCGCCGCAGCGCTGCCTCGCGGCACCGGCAGGACCGCGCTGCGCATCGGTGCGCTGACGCTCTGCCAGGCCGCCGTCATGGTGGGCATCGGGCTGCTGATCACCGGTCCCGCGCGCGATGTGTGGCCGATGACCGTCGAGGACGACCTCAACGAAGCCATGGAGCGGCACCGCACCGGCACGCTCACCGCGCTGTCATGGTTCGCGTCGGAGGCCGGCAACACCCTCACGATCATCGCCATCACGCTCGCGACGTGCCTGGGCCTGATCCTCATACCCCGGCTGCCGATGTGGCGCCAGGCCGTCTTCCTCGCCGTCGCCGTGTCCCTGCAGGCGCTGGTCTTCCTCGTCATCACCATGTCGGTGGACCGGCACCGGCCGGAGGTGGACCGCCTCGACGCGTCCCCGCCGACCTCCAGCTACACCTCGGGGCACACCGGCGCGGCCACCGCGCTGTACGCAGGACTGGCCGTGCTCGCCCTGTCCCGCATCCGGGGCCCCTGGCGCAAGGTCGTCGGCGGACTGTTGCTCCTCCTGCCGCTGCTGGTGGCCCTTGCCCGCCTCTACCGGGGCATGCACCACCCCACCGACCTCGTGGGCGGCCTCACCAACGGAAGCCTGTCCCTGCTGATCGTCGGCCGTGCCCTCTTCACCGACGGCACGGTGACCGCCCCTCCCCCGGCCCGCACCGTGCCGGCCGCCGACGCCGACCGGGTCGCACCGGCGACCGGCCCCACCGTCGTGGTCTTCAACCCGACGGTGACCGACGAGGCCACCTGCGACGCGCTGCGCGACGTGCTCGGGCGGTACGGCCGCGGTGCACCGGAATTCGTCGAGACCACGGTCGAGGACCCCGGCGGCGGCCAGGCCGCCCGGGCGGTCCGTGACGGCGCCACCCTGGTGGTGGTCTGCGGCGGCGACGGAACCCTGCGGGCCGCGGCCGACGCCATGGCCGGCAGCGGCGTACCCCTCGCCCTGGTGCCCAGCGGCACCGGCAACCTGCTCGCCCGCAACCTGCACCTCCCGCTGTCCCCCGTCGCCGCGCTCGATGCCGCGCTGCGCGGGACCGTGCGCCACATCGACCTCGGCCGCATCGAGGGCGACGACCTGGAGGCGACCCACTTCGCGGCCATGTCCGGAGCCGGACTCGACGCCGCGATCATGGAGAACACCGACGACCGGACCAAGTCCTTCCTGGGCTGGCCCGCCTATGTACTGGCCGGCATCACGACACTGCGCTCCCCCCGGATGCGCGTGACGGTCCGCCTCGACGGCGCCCCCTCGCTCCGCCGCAGCGCACGCATGGTCCTGCTCGCCAACGTCGGTACCGTGCAGGGCGGTCTCACGCTCGTGCCCGACGCCCGGCCCGACGACGGACGGCTCGACCTGCTGATCCTCGACCCGCGCGGACCGGCCGGCTGGGTCCGTGCCCTCGCCACGCTGCTGCGCGGCGGGGCCAGGACACCCCGGCCCACGTCCGTGGACACCCTGGCCGCCCACGACACCGACAGCGGCGTACCGGTGGAGTTCTTCACCTTCCGGCGCGCGGAACTCACCTTCGAGTCCCAGCAGTCCCGGGAACTCGACGGCGATCCGGTGGCCTCCGGCCGACGTCTGACCGCCGAGGTCCGGCCGGGCGCGCTGACGATGCTGCTGCCTGCCGGGGAGAAGTGATGGGTACGGCGACCAAGGTCCCCGAGACCAGGGACATGACCGGCGAGGAGCTCTCGGCCGACGAGGCGCTGATGTCGTTGCGCCGCTACGGCCGCTGGCCACTGCTGCGGGACGCCTTCGTGCGCTTCCGCTATGCCGACGGTTTCACTCACTCCCGTGCGCTCGCCCTGCAGACGGTCCTCTCGGTGATTCCGCTGGCGATCGCCTTCGTCGGGCTCTCCACCGCCCTGCACACCGAGGACATCGGCAGGCTCACCGAGCTGACCATCCACCGCATCGCCCAGGGCCCCAGTGCCGAAGTGGTCGACGACGCGCTGGACCGCAGCAAGCGGACCGCCGGCGACGGCGCACAGGTCGCGCTCTGGTTCGGTCTGCTCTTCTCCCTGGTCAACACGACCACCGCGATGTGCCAGGTCGAGCGCGGCGCCAACCGCATCTACGGCAACGAACGCGACCGTCCCTTCCACCGCAAGTACCTGCGCGGCCTGGTGATGTCCGTCAGCGCCGGCCTGCCGCTCGGCGTGGGCTTCATCGTGATGGTGGCCGGGGCGGACCTGGCCTCCGCGGCGGTGACCGTGTACCACCTCGAGGACAGCACCCTCACCGCGTGGAACATCCTGCGCTGGCCGCTCGGCCTGGTCCTCGTCATCATCTCGGCGAGCGCCATCTTCCGCCGCTCACCCCGCCGCAAACAGCCCGGCTACACCTGGCTCGCCTTCGGCGCCGCCGTGTACCTCGTACTGTGGACCACCCTCACCTGGCTGCTGAGCCTCTACCTCGGGATCAGCGGCTCCTTCGACACCGTGTACGGCCCGCTCAGCGCCTTCATGTCGCTGCTGCTCTGGGCCTACCTCACCTCCATCGCCCTCTTCCTCGGACTGTCCTTCTCCGCGCAGCTGGAGGCCGCGCGGGCCCTGAGCCCCGGTCCGATCCACACCGACCCGGGAGTCTGAATGGTTCTGCGGTTCACCACGCGCCGTCTCCGCGAACGCCGTCGCCGGGAGGCCGACCGCAGGTTCGGCGCCCGCCTGCTGGGCGCGGCCCTCGTGGCCGCGGTCTCCGCGGTGCCGTTCGCCCTGCTGCTGATCCTGGTCGAGGGGCAGTGGCAGCCGCTGCGCCGGCTGGACGCGGGCGCGGCACGGCGACTCAACGAGACCGCGCTGGACCACCCCGCCTGGACCGACACGCTGCGCTTCCTGTCGAACTGGGTCTGGGATCCCGTGACCCTGCGGGTCGTGGTCGCGCTGCTCACCCTCTGGCTGCTGCACCGCAGGGCGTGGCGGCTCGCCGCCTGGTCCGCCGTGACCGCGGTGGCCGGCGGGCTGATCGGGCTGCTCGTCAAGGTGGTCGTCGAGCGGGCCAGGCCCTCCCTCGAGGACCCGGTGGCGCACGCCCCGGGGTTCTCGTTCCCCTCGGGGCACGCCATGACGGCCACGACGTCGTTCGCGATCCTGTTGCTGGTCCTGCTGCCCATGGTGCCGCGCGTCTGGCGGGTGGCCTGCTGGTGCTTCGCGGTGCTGTCCGTGCTCGGTGTCGGCTTCACCCGCGTCGCGCTGGGCGTGCACTGGTTCAGTGATGTCGTCGGGGGCTGGCTCCTCGGTCTCGCCGTCGTGGCCCTCACCGCCTGGGCCTTCGAGGCCTGGCGCGCGGACATCGGCCGCCGCACCGCCGAACTGGCCGACGGCCTGGAGCCCGAACTGGCCGGCGCTCACCCCGAGCCCACTCCCACCCTCCACAAGCGGCGCTGAGCCGAGCCGACAGCGCACGAGCCGGACCAGGCACCGCGAGGTCCGACAGGAGACCTCGCGGTGCGGTGGGCGGCCGGGACGAGGTCCGTTCGCGGGGCGCCGACCCCACGTGCGCGTCGACGTCCCACAAACCGGTTCGCAAGTCCGGAAGATGGGTGGCGTCACAGTGATGGGTCTGCCGGTACCCACCGGCCTTCACCTGTCGACCGAGACCACCTAGGCACCGGGAGTAACGGCATGGGCCTCATCCACGTCGAGCTGTTCGCGACCCTCGACCTCGTCGGGCAGGCGCCCGGCGGTCCCCAGGAGGACCCGGTGGGGTTCCCCTTCGGCGGCTGGCAGGCGCCCCTGCTGGACGAGGTCACCGGAGCGCAGGTGCTCGCCGCGTACGAGGGCACGGACGCGCTGCTGCTCGGCAGGCGGACCTACGACATCTTCGCCGCGTACTGGCCGCACCATGAGGGTGGCGAGGACGACGCGATCGCCAGGCTCTTCAACAGGGTCCCGAAATACGTCGCCTCCCGCGGCAGGCCCGACCTCTCCTGGGCCGGATCCACGCAGCTCGGTCCGGACCTGGCCGGCGCGGTGCGCGAGATCCGTGACCGGCACGAGCACGTGAAGGTCGTCGGAAGCCTGAACCTGGTGCAGACCCTCCTGCGCGAGAAGCTCTTCGACCGCCTCGATCTCTGGGTGCACCCCCTCGTCCTCGGCGTCGGCAAGAAGGTGTTCGACGGCGGCGCCGTGCCCACGAACCTCACCCTCCTCGAACCCCCCGCCGCCGGACCGCGCGGCACCGTCCGCCTGCGTTACGGACTCGCCGACGGCACACCGGCCACGGGAGACATGACCGCACCCGAACGCGGCACGGCCCGCGACCACTGACCGCCTCCGGCACCGCCGCCCAACACGCCCGTCAGCCTCGCTTGATCCGCCCGTGGACGGCCAGCAGCGCGATGCCGAGCAGCACCGGCTCGATGACGCGGCCGGCCATCTCGATATACGTCCCCCAGCTCGTCAGGTTCTGCCCACTGGAGCGGAACACCACGGAGTTGACGACGATTGCGCAGCTGCAGAGTCAGCGGGCCGGCGAATGAGGTTCCCGTGCAGTCGAGTACAGGCGCGTCGAGCGTCAGCCGGACGCTCTGGTCCAGTGCGGCCTCGCGGAGCAGGACGGCGCCCTCGCAGCGGGCCCCTCGGTCAGGCTGCCTGCGAAGACAACGTCCTCGAGCTTCCAGTTCTGCGCCACCCAGTCACCCTTGAAGAAGGCACGGCCCTGGCAGGTGACCGTCGAGAAGCTGACACGCAACGCCGCAGGCGGTTCACGGAAACACCGCGAGAGGGGAACGGTTACACCGGCCCGCCGGTGACGTCGACGTGCGGTTTCCCGCGTCAGGTCGGTTCCATGCCCCATCGCGGCCACGAAGTCCGGCGGTGACGGGAACACAGCTCCACCGACCAGCCCCTGACGGAGGGCACGCACGATGTGAATGTGAAGGAGATGTTTGTTCGGGCGAAGACGGTGCAGACGGTGTGCTGACACAGCAACTACATGATCAGACGGAGAGACACCATGGGCATCATCGCGTGGATCATCATCGGCCTGCTCGCCGGCGTCATCGCCAAGGCCCTGATGCCGGGCAAGGACCCGGGCGGGATCATCATCACCATGCTCATCGGCATCGCCGGCGGTCTGCTCGGCGGCTGGCTCGGCAAGGTCGTGTTCGGCGTCGACTCCATCGACGGGTTCTTCGAACTCTCCACCTGGATCGCCGCGATCGTCGGCTCCGTCATCCTGCTCTTCATCTACCGCCTCGTCACGGGCAACCGCCACTCCCACCGCCACGCGTAACCCCGCAGGCGGCACGCTTCACCCCACACGCGGACGGCTCCCTCCCCTTCCCGGGCGGGAGCCGTCCGCGTGTACGCACGGGCATCGGTGACCGCCGCGGGCCCGGGAATGCCTGTCGCGGCGGCTACGGCCGCACGACGACCGCGACCATCCCCCGGGGCAACTCCCGGCCCGCACCGGATCGGAGAGGCCCCCGGCTACGGGACCGGAGAGGCGGCTCGCCGGCTGGGGGCATGCTCAGTCGACACAGAATTCGTTGCCCTCGATGTCGAGCATGGGAATGCACGACTCGTTCTCCTCATCGGCATACAGCGTCTGCACGTGGGTGGCGCCGAGCGCGACCAGTCGTGCGCACTCGGCTTCGAGTGCCGCGAGGCGCTCCGCCCCGACGAGCCCGGTCCCGACCCGGACATCGAGATGCACCCGATTCTTGACGACCTTGCCTTCGGGTACGCGCTGGAAGTACAGGCGCGGGCCCTCGCCCGTGGGATCACTGCAGGCGAACCATGCCCCCTGCTCCTCGGGAGGGAGGGTGCGGTTGAATTCGTCCCAGGTGGCGAATCCCTCCGGCGGCGGCGGTGTGACATACCCGAGCACCTCGCACCAGAAGCGAGCGAGGCGCTCGGGTTCCGCGCAATCAAAGGTGACTTGGAACTTCTTGATCGCTGGCATCGGCGCACCCTAGCAAACGGACTCGGCCGCACAGGTCCCCGGACGGAATGGCCGGCACCCGACCGTCACCACCCACCGGGCCCGTCCAACGGGCCACGAGGACGCCATCATCGAACGATGGTTCCGGCCCGGCTTCCGGTCCCGGCCACCGGACCCCGAGCACGGAGACGGCCTCGACCGCCAGGCAGATCACGTCGAGAGCGACGGCACTGCCCAGGGTCATCCCCTGTCCCAGGTCGTACCCGACGCCGGCTGCGGCGCACAGCCAGTACGCGGCCCCGGCCCCGACCACCCGGACCCGGCGAGACACCCCGCGTCCGACCAGGTGGTGGAATCCGGCACCCACGCCTCCCCCCGCTCCTCGGCCCCCCCCGGCGCTCAGTGTGCCCAACCCCCGGGAGCCTTGAAAGGTGGCCAACTCCCCTGTCGGAGATAAGGGTTCGACGTCCGGCCGGCGCATCAGGTATGCCCGCTTCAGCCCCGAGCGGCGGGCGCACGACCACGCCCGCGACGAGATGTGAGCATTCTGACGCGGAAGGAGTTGCGCCCGGTCGTCAGTGGATGACGTCGAAGACGTTCTTCTGCAGGCCGTTGGCATACGCCTCGTGCTCCACGAGCTTCAGCTTCTGGGTGTCCTTGTCCGTGGTGCTGAACAGACGCTTTCCCGCGCCGAGCAGCAGCGGGAAGACCAGCAGGTGATAGCGGTCGATCAGACCGGCGTCCGAAAGGCCCTGGTTGAGAGCCGCGCTGCCGTGAACGATGATCGGCCCGCCCTCGGTCTCCTTCAGCGCGGCAACGTCGTCGAGCGAGCGCAGGATCGTGGTCTCACCCCAGTTCGTCACCAGATCCTGCTCGTCGAGGGTCGTGGAGACGACGTACTTCGGCATCGTCTTGTAGTCGGCGAAGTCAGCCATGTCAGGCCACACGGGACTGAACGCCTGGTAGCTGACACGGCCCAGCAGCATCGCGGCGGCCTCCTTCTGCTCCCGCCCCTTGATCTCGAACGCCTCCGGCAGGAAATCGATGCCCTTGAAGGTCCAACCGGAGTTGCGGTAACCGGGCTCGCCACCCGGAGCCTCCACAACCCCGTCGAGCGAGATGAACGCGGTGCTGATCAGGGTACGCATCGAAGTTCCTCCGTGGCTTGCGGGTCATCATCGGTCGGGACGAGCGTGCACGCCGTGGCCGCACCCCCGGCCGCAGCCACCCACTATGTCGGTTGCTGCATCAGGTCAGACGGATCACACGGAGAAAACTCATCGCTGTGGGGCGAGAATTTTCCGGCAGGTGCGCGGGGGTGGATCGTGAGACCCGTGCCCGGTCGGCCCGACACGGGCGTGGCCTGCTTGACCGACCACGCCCCCACCTGCAAAGTCGGCATCACCACTAGCGCGCCGTCCGTCTCCAACCACTGCTCGGGCAGTCGGCGGCCCCGACACCCAGGAGCGACGATCCCATGGTCCTCGACCTGGTCATGATCGGTACCGCGGTCACGCTGGGGCCCTTGCACAACAGCGCCTTCATCCTGCTGCTCTCCTCACGGCGCGGCACTCGTCAGGGCCTGGCGTTCCTGTTGTCGTGGCTGGCCAACCTCGTCGCCGTGATCGCCTGTGTGGTGCTGGTGACAGGCGGTCAGCCTCCCGCCCGCCACACCGTTCCGTCCACCGCGGCGATCGCCGTGAAGCTCGCCCTGGGCGTGGCCCTCGTGCTGTACGGCGCGCGGCGGCGCCGCAGGCCTCCCCGCCCCCACGGCCCGCCCCGCTGGACGGCCAGGATCGACAACGCCTCCCCCGTCACGGCGGCGGGCCTGGCGTGGCTGCTGCAGCCCTGGGCCCTGGTCGGCGCCGGCGCCGCGACCGCCGTGAGCGCGGACCTGTCCACCGCCGGTGCCTGGCTTGCGCTGATCGGCTACTGCCTGCTCGCCACGCTCAGCCTCATCGTCATGGAGGCGTACGCTCTCTGGGCGCCGTCAGCCGCGAACGCCCGGCTGAACGCCCTGCGCAGCTGGCTGGAGCGCCAACAGGAACAGCTGGTCGTCACACTTTCGCTGCTGCTCGGTCTGTGGCTGACCGCGCACAGCATCTACGAGCTGGTGACCTGACCCGGACGGCACGCGCCCGGCCGACACCGGGACGCCGGCACCCGAGGCGCCCGCCGGAGCCACGGTGCCGCCGCTTCCGCGCTCCGTCGCCGCTCAGCCCGCGGTACCCGACCCGGGCTGCACGTGAACCGCTCTCCGCGACTCGTACCAGCTCTCGCCGACCGGCTCGCCCGCCATGTTCCAGCTCCAGGAGACGGTCGGGGTGATGCGCAGATAGTGGCCGGGTCCCACCATGCCCACCCGCTCGACGGGGCCGTCCGCCTCCCCGTACACGCGAATGCCGCGGGCGACGAACGGATCGAACGAGACCATGTCGTCCACGACGAAGGCGACCTTCCGGCGGCCCGCTTCGACGTTGCGGAACTTTCGGGTGCGCAGGACGGAGGCGTCCGGGCCTCCCACCCAGAAGCTACTCCCGTCGAACTCGAGGGCGACCGGGACCACGTCCGGCTGCTCTTCCGCGCAGAGACTGGCGAGCCGGGCGAACGGCTTCGACCGCAGGAAAGCGATCTCTTCATCGGTGAACGACACGGGTGGCTCCTTCGGTCGGCCGGGATCGAGGCCAGGCTAGACGGCCGCCGCACCGACCGGCGGCAAGCCTCGCGCAACCCGCCGACGGCCCGCCCCACCCCCCTGCCCCTGGCCTCGCTCGATCGCACCCTTGCGAGGGAGACCGGGTCAAGGTCGCCGCACCCAGGGCCTCATGAAGGGTGAGGTACCTGACCTGGGCGAGAAAGCCGCCGTCGCCTTGTGTGATGATGCACCGTCAAAGACCGGCCCTGGGGAGGGACCGGGCGGGGCGGAAGAAGCGAGTGCATGGTGGACAAGGGTGAGACCTCCATACCGGACGAGGAATGGGAGCGCTTTCTGCGGGACGCCGAGGCCGGCATCGAAGGGGCGCCGGCGGAACCGTCCGCGCGCGCCCGGATGGTGACGCGACGGCTGCGCGAGCAGCCCGACAGGCCACAGGGCTGGCGCACCCACCAGCCGCCCCCGCCACGACGCGGGAAGGTCTGGTACGCGGTCGGTCTCATGGCCGTGCTCGTCCTCCTGGTGCTGGCTCTGGAGCCGGGACGGCTCGCCGGGTGGTTCGGCGGCGGGGACGGTGGGAGTACCCCCTTGGCCGCCGAGTCGGCGCGTCCGAGTCAGCCACCGGCCACGGAAGCGGCCGCACAACTGCCCACTCCGGATCAGCCGTTCCGAGGGTCGCCCGCGGCGCGATGGAGCGCAGGAACCGCCGGGATCAGCGTGCCCGCGGCCCGGGCGACCGGGTGGATGAGCAAGGAGCAGGTCGGGCAGGCGCTGGAGCGGACGCGTGACTTCCTGGTCGCGTCGAGTCTGGACCGCAACGTGTTGCGCGGTGAACGGCCCCAGCGGGCCATCGCCCTGATCAACCCTGACCAGCGGGACGTCCAGGACTATCTCGCCGCCGCGTTCCGCGCGCCCAGCCGTGAGAACGATCCACTGATGCTGTTCAGCCGCTTCGACTCCACGGTGCGGCTCGTCGGAACCGACATCAGGACACGCGGACGGATCAGCTTCCGGGAGGGCAAGCGCGGGGCGGTCGAGATGACCACCGACGTCACGTACGTCTATCCGGTCGTACGCGCCGCCGCCGGAAGCGACGAGGTCGCTCGTACGATCGTGCGCCGCGAGGTCGTGGTGAGCTGGGACGACCCGGCGAAGGTGTTCATCGAACCCGGGACCTTCTCCCTCGTCTCCTACAAGGTGGACTCCGCCAACGGCGGCTGTGACACCTTCACCGGTTATCTGACCCCGGAGTTCAACGCCGAACGCGCCTCGGGAACCTCCGGGGACGGCAGAGAGGTCGACCCGTACGACCGCAGCGCGTCGATGGACGCACGCATGCGCGGCGGCGACGAGGGGTGCGGTACCGCCACACGGTCGTGAGCCAGGCAAGCCCTGTCGACCAGACACGAGCCGCCGGAACAGGTGGGGATCGGATAGAGGGGACGCCGGACGCGAGGGGGCGGGGGCCGGCTTCGGGATGTGGGCGAGGGCCGCGATTCGTGTCCGCCACTCGCCCACACCGGTGCCGTCATGTCCCCCAGGGCCGGATCGACCGCGCCGAGGCCGGCGGGAGGGGCCGCGTCACTTGCGCCAGAACAGGTGATGCGTCACGCCGCTCGGGCTCGGCACGACCTCCAGATGGAACCGGTCGAGCAGCTCGTCGGGCGACTCCCAGAGGCGCAGGCCGGAACCGAGCTTCACCGGCGAGACGGCCACGTGCATGGTGTCGACCAGGTCCGCGTCGAGGAACTGCCGGATGGTCGTGACCCCGCCGCCGAGTCGGACGTCCTTGCCCTGCGCCGCGCTCCGCGCCAACCCGAGGACCGTGGCCGGATCGCCGTCGACGAAGTGGAACGTGGTGTCGGACAGCGTGAACGAGGGACGCTCGTGGTGGGTCATGACGAACACCGGCGTGTGGAACGGGGGCTCGTCACCCCACCAGCCACGCCAGTCGTGATCACGCCAGGGTCCGCGCTGCGGGCCGAACTTGTTGCGCCCCATGATCTCGGCGCCGACATTGTGTGCGAAGTCCCGCGTGAAGTAGTCGTCGAGACCGCGACTGCCCCCGGGGTCGGTACGCATGGGCCAGCTCGCCGTGGCGCCGGCCCACGCGAACAGCCTCCCGGGATCCACGTGGCCGAACGGGCGCTCAAGGCTCTGCTCCTCACCGGCACCGATTCCGTCACTCGAGACGCTGAAGTTCATCACTCTCAGCAACTGATGCATGCGCTTCCCCATCGGATCCTGGCGCACCTCCGTGTCGCGGTACGCTCCTCATCAGTACGTCGAACGGGAACCGGTCGCATCGACAGCGGCCCCCGCGAATTCTTTTCAGGGCCTTCCCGGGGCCACCGGTCACCTGCGTCGGCCGGCGAACCCTCCGGCTGATACCCCGGCCCTCCGATCAGCGCTGCGCCCCGTCGGCCGCTCGAAAACCACGAGCTGAGGTGCGTACGATCGACACGCTTGGGTACTCCGATAGGTCGCGTCCAGACGAGGGAGAGACATGGACAGCGTGGCAGCTCCCGGCACGGGAGATGTACCCATGCTCGGGCAGCAGACGCTGTCCGGGGTTCTGCTGGCCGATGTCATGGAGAGCGTGACGGCGTCCGCCATCCTGGTCGACGACGACGGTCTGATCGTCGCCGCGAACACCGCTGCCCAGAAGCTGCTGGGCCGAGGTGCCACGGAACTCCTCGACCAGGACTCGCACGACCTGCTGCACCGCGACAGCCACGGACACCCGGTGCCCCGCAGCCGCTGCCCTTTGAGGGAGACACTTCTCACCGGGGAGACCCGGCACGGCGACGGCGAGTGGTTCCTCCGTGGGGACGGCACTCTCGTCCGGCAGTCCTGGTTGGTCACGCCGTACACGACCGGAGCCGGTGCACCGGGTGCGCTGGTGCTGATGTACGCCCAGGAGGAAGCGCACCGGAGCGATGACGGCCAGTGCACACCCCTGACGGAACTGGATCGCCTGGCGCTGCTGGCGGAGACGACCACGCAGCTCACCTCCACCCTGGACGTGGACGAGGCCCTGCGCCGGCTGGCGGCACTGACCGTGCCCCGGCTGGCGGACTGGGCGGTGTTCGACCTCCTCACCGAGCGCGACGAAGTGCGACGTGTTCTGGTGATGGAGAACACGGACGGTGCTCTGGTCGAGCGGGAGGACCTGCAGGGTCCGATGCCCCCGGTGCCGGCAGAGTCGCTGATGCCGCTGTCACGGGCCCTGCGAGGCGCCTCGTCCTCCCTCGCCGGCCCGGCCACGTACCAGGGCCCGCCCGATTCCGGCATCGCGGTGGAGCAGCAGCGCCTATTCGCCGAGACGGGTATGCACTCCGCGGCCATCGCGCCCATCCGAGGCCTCCGCGACGTACTCGGCGCCCTGACCCTTGGGCGGGCGCAGCGCCATGACCCGTTTACCCCCTCCGACCTGCCTCTTCTGGAGGACCTCACCCGCCGGGCCGGCCTGGCGCTGGACAATGCGCGTCTGTACCAGCGCCAGCGCAAGGTCGCCGAGACCATGCAGCGCTATCTGCTCCCCCAGCTCCCCGCCCTGCCCGGGCTGCAGATGACGGCGCGCTACGTGCCCGCTCCGGACGCGTCGTCCGTGGGCGGTGACTGGTACGACGCCTTCCCTCTGGCCGCCCGTGCCCACGCACTGGCCATCGGTGACGTCGTCGGGCACGATCTCGACGCCGCGGCCGGTATGGCGCAGGTCCGCAACATGCTGCGCGCTTTCGCCTGGTCCCATCCGGAGGACGCGCCCAGTGCCGTCGTCACGCGCCTGGACGAAGCGGTGATGCGCATAGCCGAAGTACCGATGGCGACCATGATCCTGGCACGGCTCACTCTCGGTGACGACGAACTGTGGCGCCTGCGCTGGACGAACGCGGGTCATCCTCCGCCCCTGCTCATCACCCACGACGGGCAGACCCGCTACCTCGACGAGGCTCACGGCATACTGCTGGGAACCGGACTCACCCGACCTCGCCCCGACGCTGTCACGGTCCTGCCGCCCAGGGTCACCCTCCTGCTCTACACCGACGGGCTGGTGGAGTCCCCCCATCACCCCATCGACCACGGACTGGATCGGCTTCGCCGACATGCAGCGGCCCTCGCCCACCGTCCCTTGGACTCCTTCTGCGACGCGTTGTTGGAGCAGGTCCGTCCCACCGACAACGACGACGACGTGGCCATGATCGCGCTGCGTACCCCCCCTGCCGCGGGGGAACATCAGCCCGGCGCGGCACCCGATCACGGCATCGACTGCTCCTGAGACGTCCGGACCACGTGACGCGCGGAACGCCGAGGGCCGGTTCACGTCACCAGGTGTAGTCCGGATTCACCGGCATGCACTTGGCCTTGTCGGCCGCGTTGAGAGCGTCCGCCGTGTTCGGGAGCCGATCGTTCTGCTGGGGCGCCCTGTACACGGTGCCCGACCGCCAGTCCGCGCCCACGACGAGCGTGACTCCCGAGACGTCCGAGGACTTCTTGACCGAACTCAGCGGAATGTGCAGGGACTTGGCCACCCGCTGGGCGTCTCCCTCCAATCCCGCGTCCGGATAGCGCACCACGGTCGTCTCCTGGGCGAGCGCCCCCGACGTGTCCGCCATCGCCCTGGTGAAGCCCTCGTCGGTCAACAATGCACTCACCTCGGTCGCGCGTCCGCCGACCGGGGCCCGGGTGTCCGTGCGGGTGCCGTTCCGGACCAGCACGGCGATCCGGTCGTCGTCGGCGGCCGGGTCGTCGGACACCTTCGTCCCGGCCGCCCGTCGGTGGCCCTTGCCGTCGAGGGGGATGTCCTCGCGCACCAGCCGGAACAGCGTGAAGGCGTCCGGTGTCGGCTTCACGCGGGCGCCGGCGTACCGGTTGGGCATGGTGGTCATCGTGATGCGCGCGGTCGGTACCTTGCGCAGCTCGGTGGCGAGGTCGTACAGCTTCTTGACCGTGCCGAGGCCGTCGTCGACGGTGAGCGCCTTGGTGGCGGTCTCGGCGAGCGAGCGCAGCTTGCCCGGGTTGGTGAGTGTGGCGTTCTCACGCAGCCGGCGGACCATCGCGTTCATGTACATGTGCTGGGCCCGGGCGCGCATGAGATCGCTGCCGTCGCCGAAGCCGTAGCGGGTGCGCAGCCACTGCAAGGCCTGTTTGCCCTTGACCGGGTGGGTGCCCTTTTCGAGCTTCAGCCCGGAACCGTGTCCTTGACTGTCCCGGGAGTTGATGTTGGCGTCGACGCAGACCGGCACGCCGCCGATCGCGTCCGCCATGGACACCACTCCCGAGAAGCCGATCTGCATGAAGTGGTCGATGTGGATGCCGGTCAGCTTCTCCCATGTCGCCACCGTGCAGCCGGGCCCGCCGCGGCCGAGCGACTCGTTGGCCGCGGTGGGCAGGACGGTGGCCGGGTAGACCTTGCCGTCGTCGGGGTCCGTGCACTTCGGGATCTGCACCAGCGTGTCGCGGGGCATGCTGACGACCGACATGTCGGAGCGGTCGGCCGAGACGTGCAGGAGCATCTGGACGTCCGCGAGGGGCACCCCGTTGAAGGTGTGCCGGGCGGCACCGAGCTTCTGGTTCTCCTTGGTGTCCCGGGCGTCCGAACCGATCAGCAGGATGTTCAGCGGCGTCTGGCCCGCCGCATTGGCCGCGGCCTTCGCGGGTCTGTCCTTCTCGTCGCCCAGGTTCAGGTCGTCCTTCCTGATGTTGTCGTTGAGCCGCTCGTAGTACAGATAACCTGCGCCGGCCGTGCCGACTGTCAGGACCGCCAGGATCGTCGCGGTCCACCGCAGAACCCGGCGTCCGCGCCGGGATCGGGGGATGCCCCGGCCGCCTCGGGACCGCCTGCCGCGCAGTCTGCCCGGGGGCACGGCCGACCCGCCGGTCGCCCGGACGGACTCGCCCACCGCCGCGGGCGCGACCGGCCTCCGGCCACGACCCCCGTCCGGGCGTGCGTCCCGCACCGGATCTCCGACATGGCGGGCGCTCGATCGCACCCTCTTGTCGCGCGCTCTCGTCCCCATCTCCCCCAGCCCTCCTGGCGTGCACCCCGCACGGTGCGTCTCGCGTCCTGCTCCCTCCGGACCACTCCGGACGGATCCCTCGCTTCAGTGGGGCGCACCGACCCACTGTGAATTTGTCGACTTCGTGCCCGGCTTACGATGAGCGGCCCTCCGACCGGCCGGTACGCCGACCCCTGTACGGCGCACCGACCGGCCCGGTCTCGTCACGGCAGCGTCCGGTCCCAGTACCTGTCCTGGTCGGAGTCGTAGAGGAGCTTGCCGCCGCTGTCGTACCCCTTGATGTGCGGTGCCGTCGTGGCCTGCCGTTCCAGCACCCCGGAGGCGACGAACCAGCCGTGGTCCAGGGTGGCCCGGCGGGTTGTGCCGCCGTAGGAGACGGTCACCTCGGCCACCTTGGGCTCGACCGTCCCGACGACTGCCCAGCGGAAGGGAAGTCGCCAGCCGCCCTTTCCGGTGACCGTCGGCCGGAAGAGCCGGACGGCGTTGACGTCCGGCACGACCGGACCCGCGTCCGGCGGATCGGCTTCGCCGGTGCCGGTGCTGATGCCGGAGGACACACCGTCCTCGACGTCGCAGACCACCCTCAGGCCCGCCGGCCGCTCCCGCACCCCGACGACATGGAAGCTCTCCCCCGCATCGGAGTCGGCGGCGCTCCTCGCGGCCAGGATGATCCGGTAGTCCTTGGCCCGGGCGGACAGGCCGGTGTGCGCGGACGCCGACCCGACTTCTGCGGTCAGGCACTTCTGCAGCCCCTCCGACGCCTGGGCGAAGGTGATCCCGTCCAGCAGTTGCCCGATGTCGGCAGGTCGGTCCGGTCCCGTCGCCGTTGGAGTCCGCGGTCCGCCGGCCGGCGGTTTCGGCGCCGCTGCCGGCGCGTCCCGGTCCCCCTTCGCTCCGGCCACGGCATACGCGCCCGCCGGCAGCGCGACGAGCGACATCAGCACGGCCGCCGTCACCGCTGCTCGCCGTCTCCGCTCGGCCAGACCGCGCCGACGGATCGCCGTGCAGGGCGCCGCCGAGGGATTGATGGCGTACGCGTCCTCGGCGAGCAACTCACGCATACGCTCCTCGAAGCCGCGACCGAACTCCCCCTCCGGTTCTGCCGGTTGTGTCGGACGGCCGAACTCGCGCTCGTCACGGGGCCCGTTCACCTGCTACCTCCCTGTCCGCCGGACACCGTGCGACTGGCGGCCAGCCCCGGATGCGCCCGCAACTTCGCCAGTCCCTTCGACGCCTGGCTCTTGACCGTGCCGGTCGAGCAGCCGAGAACCTCGGCGACTTCCGCCTCGGAGAGGTCCTCCCAGTACCGCAGCACCACCACGGCCCTTTGCCGCGCAGGCAGTTGAGCCAGCCCAGCAAGGAGCGAACCCCGCTCCTCCACCCGGCCCACGCTCTCGTCGCACCCCGCCGTCTCGGGCGGGGCCGCGGTCAGAGACTCGGTGACCCGGCGCTTGCGGAACCGGTCGCTGTTGCAGCTGACCAGCATCCGCCGGACATACGCCTCCGGGTTGTCGGTGCGCGAGATACGCCGCCAGGACCGGTACGCCTTGGCCAGCGCGGTCTGCGTGAGGTCCTCCGCGTGGTGGACGTCCCCCGTCAGCAGATAGGCGGTCCGCACCAGTCGCGACCACCTCGCCCTGACGAACTCCTGGAACCGGTCCTCTTGTTCGGCCTGCATCGAGCACCCTCCCTCGCCCTCCAGACCACCGTCCGGGCGGATTCGGTTGCCTGGAATCCCAGGCGAAATCGAATCGCGGGTGGCGAGTGGGGCGCAGGGGACGCGCGGGATGAGGGCCGGTCGGCTGATTACGGACCGTGATGCAGTCGGTGAGAGCGCAGTGGAGGTTCGTGGGGCTGTGATCGAGCGGGCAAGTCGCTGAGCGGCTGTGGTCGATGGAACGCGGATGGCGGCGGATGCCGGGGCCGGCTCGGCGGCGCGCGGCTGACCGGGCAGCGGCGCGCTCGGTCACGTCCGGGTCGGCTCCAGCGCTTCACCGGTGGGCCCTGCGGGGCCCGGCAGTGCCGCCGGTGGTGTCAGGCCGTCATCGTCGGACGCCGGTTCGTGTCCTGGCAGACGAACCGGTACAGCGACGCCTTGACGTGAGTGCGTACCTTCCCGCCTCTGGACGGCCGCGCCGACGGACAGCACACGTGGCTCCATGCCTGGGCCTGCGCGACGGTGCGGGTGACGCGCAGGATGTGCTCCAGCCCCGCGTCGTGGAGCATCTCGGCCACTTGCGGCTGACGGGCCGTGATGCACAGGAAGACGCGTTGCCGGTCCGCGAGTTGACGCAGGCGCAACAGGAGGGGGAGGAACGCGGGGGAAAGCCCCGCGGCGTGGACGTCGATGATGGCGGCGGGTGTACGGCAGCGCCTCAGCGCGCCGGCCAGCTGCTGCTCGACGGCGCCGAGCCCATCGGCGTCGTCGGTGTCGTCCGCCGTCAGGTGCAGCTCGATGACCTGGTGAGTCCGATCGATGCGGTAGCTGTGCGTGTTCAAGGCATCCTCCCGCGCGCACGCGCCCATCCCTGCTGTGGCCGCCTGCTGGCCCCTGTCCCAGGTACCACGTTCGACAGTCCTCACACCCGACGGATCGAGCGCGGTTCTCGTGCCCCCACCCGCCCGGCCCGGTAACTCCGGGCGGACCGGCCGCAGCGTCGTGCCACGGCCGGGTAATTGCAGAGGCTTCCCAACCCTCCCCTGGTACCGCGAATGTGCTGCCGACGCTGCCTCAGCGGTGCGGTCTCGCAACTGCCGTCCGGGGATGGCAGACCTACAGCCGACTCGTCCGTCACGGGGACCCACATGCGTGTGACAGCGGCAGAGAGCGGTACCGTCACCGCTGGGGAGGGCCACAGCATGGTGGATTCACGTGGGCGGATCAATGCCCTCATCATCGACGCGAGCGACCCGGAGCGGCTCGCCGCGTTCTGGTCCGAAGTGCTCGGCAGGCCGGTCGTCGGCCGCACCGGACCGTACATATGGCTGCAGCGGGTGAACGGCCTCGGTCTGGGCTTCCAGAAGACCGGCGAACCCAAGTCGGGAAAGAACCGCATGCATTTCGACATCTCCGCGCCCGACCCTACCGCCGAACAGCAGCGAATCGAGGGGCTCGGTGGACGCAGGCTGGCGGAGTACGCCGACGGCGGTTTCCTGGTGATGGCCGACCCCGAGGACAACGAGTTCTGCATCATTCCCGACGGCCCCTTCGAACTCGACGATGACGGACGCGCGAACTACCTCGGTTGACCGGCCGCCACAGCCGAGTCGAAAGACAAGTTGCAGCCGTGCCTGGACTCTGCCGGTCGGGCGCCCCGTCCGGTGCGAGGCGGCCAGGGTTCCCGGCAGTGTGCGCCACCCGGAGCGCGAGCACGTGCTCACGCCGACGGGCCAGGCCACGTCTTCCGCGCGTGGGGACTCAAGGAGACCGAGGGCCTGACCCGGGGCGGACGCGGTGGGCCGCGCGCGTCATCATGGGCTCGTGACGACGTGGATGCGCTGCTACTGGGACGAAGACGACATCTGGTTCTACTTCGAGGTCGACGCCGAGGGCTGGGTGACCCGACAGATCGAGTTCCAGGGCCCCGCACGGACGCCGATCGCGGCTGCGTCCCTTGACGAGTGGCAGCAGGCCTGCACCGCGGGCCGGCTCGGCGAGTACGACTACAGGTTCGGGATCACATCTGAACTGCCCGTCTCGGAATGGGAAGGCCATGACCCGAAGCAGCTGACCGGCGAGGAGTTCGAGGAACTCTGGGAGACCGCCCGACGGCAGATCACGGCGCGGCTCCGCTGACCTCGCCGCCCCCGCAGGCCCCGGCGTTCGGGCGCGAGCTGATCAGGTGAGTTCAGGGCCCGCCGAACGCGCTTCGCCCCCACGTCGTCGTTCAATCGGGCATGCGAAACATCACGCGCGTCGCCGCGACCCTGGCAAGCTCCGTCGTCGTCCTCGGGACCCTGACCGCTCCCAGCGCCTCGGCAGCGCCTCTTCCCGGCAACGGACTCGGTCAGAGTCTTCCCATGCTCTACGCCATCCTCGCCTTCGTCCGACGGTCCTTCCTCTGACCCGCACGCGGCGCAGAAGGACGTGACCGCGCTGCTCGCCCCGGCGCGGCCACCAAGCCCGCAGCAGCACCCATGGCCCGCACGCCCTCCGCACGCACCGTCCCCCGGGTTCGTCGCCGGCGGTACGAGCGGCGTAGGCATCCCCGACAAGGGGTGCCTACGCCGGTCGGGTCGGGTCAGGGCTTGGCCGAGTAGGTGACGCCGGGCAGGTTCTGGGCCGCGGAACCCCAGACCTGGTCGTACAGGGAGCTGTCACCATCGAGGGTGTAGAGGAGGTAGGCCGTGGTGACCCCCTGGGTCAGCTTCTGCTGGGCGGCCCGGGTGATGGTTCCGCCGTCGCAGCCGAAGCCCGAGCTGTCCTCGAAGCCGCAGTGGAACCCACCGGTGATGACGCGGAGTTGAGCGGGTGCCCGCTTGGCGTCGTACATCTTCTGCTGGTTGTCGGCGACCCCCGCGATCGAGTCGGCGCTGCCGCCGACGAACTGCGCGGGAATGCCGAGCGCCGCGGTGGCCGCGATCGCGGAGGGACTGGTCTCGGCCGCCGCCAGCGTGGAGACGCTCTTGACGGCGCTGTTGCGACCGGCGGCC
This sequence comes from Streptomyces sp. NPDC026417, assembly GCF_055567695.1. Lineage (NCBI taxonomy): Bacteria > Bacillati > Actinomycetota > Actinomycetes > Kitasatosporales > Streptomycetaceae > Streptomyces > Streptomyces sp. NPDC026417. The sequence goes on along the minus strand of NZ_JBVHPY010000020.1, from coordinate 158,703 downwards.
AGCAGCGAAGCGCCGCCGCCCATCGAGTGGCCGGTGAGACCGAGGTGCGCGGTGTCGACGGCGCCGGAGAACCGGGATCCGCTGGTGGCGTTCTGCGCGGTGAGCCAGCCGAGCGCGGCGTTCAGGTCGTCGGCGAACGCCGCGTGGCTGGGGAACAGGCCCCCTTGGGACTTGGGGACGACGGTGATGAATCCCCACGACGCATAGTGCTTGAGCAGGCTCTGGTACTGCGAGATGTTCTGGAAGAAGCCGTGCCCGAAGGCGAGTCCGGGGTGAACACCCGCCGCGACGGGGGCGTTCGCCCCGGCAGTCGTGCCCGGATACCAGACCCGGGCGCTGAACGAACGGCCGGAGGCCGACACGGTCAGGTCCGTGTAGGCGACGGCGAAGGAGCCGGGCGCCGACGGGTCGACAGCCGCCGGGACGGCGGGGGTGGCGGCGACCGCAGGGGAGGCGGGAGCGGCGGCGAACACGACTGCCGCGATCAGCAGCAGCGCTGGAAGGGGTCGTAGGAGTGCACGGAACACGGTTTCACCTTCTCGGTCCGGGTGGGATGAGGGGGGTGCCGAGCGGTTCTTTAGTTGCGTACATGACAATCAAGGGACTGACTGTTCCCGGTTGGAACATCTGTGGGCCGCACGGGCCGACGGCACGCCGCGGCTGCCGCCCCTCCTGAGCGAGCGGTGCGCCGGGCCCGGGGCAACGGTCTTCCGTGTGAGCGAACGGGGGGTCTCAGCCGCCGAAGCGAAGCCGGAAGTCGCGTAGCCCCAGACTCAGCAGCGGTGCGCGGCGGCCCAGCGCCGCCAGCGGGCCGGCCTCCGGGACGGTCCACCGGCCGCGGGCGAGAGCGAGAGCGGTCCTGGTGCGGACCCGGCTCGTCTTGACCTGCCCGTCCAGCGTCTGCGCGACTCGGTACGTCAAGGGCCAGCGGCCGGGGATGCGCCGGGTTTCCGTGAACCGGCACTGGGCCAGGGACCGGCCCCCGCTCTCGGCGGTGACCCGTATGCCGTCCGTCCGCTCGACGTCGAAGACGGCCATTTCCTTGGGTATGCCCCACAGGGCGCGGCCGCCGGCGCGTGAGGCCTCGCTGTCGACCCAGATGTCGGTGATGCAGACCCTCGGCCGTCCGCCGTCGCGGACCAGGACCGCCCGCAGCACCTCGTTGTAGCGCAGGACGCTGTCGTTCTCGTAGCAGACGCATGCGGCGCCGACGCATCCGCGGCCGCCCACCGTCAGGGGTACGGTGCCGTCGGCGACGGCGGGCAGTTCCGAGCGCGGCACCAGCCACAGCGAGAGGTACATCTGGCCGGCCAGGAGCCAGGGTTCTTCCGGGTAGCCGGGGCGCTCGTCCCCGGACGGCACCGCGGACGGTGGCTGCCGAGGTGTCGTGGCGGAGTGAGCGGTCGGTCCGGGGTGCTCGGAGGGGGAGGTCACCGCGAGCCCTTTCTGGTCGGAGGTGGCAGGCGCAGGGCCCCGGGAGCGTCGGCGGGCACGGCGGGCCGGCGGGGCGGAACGGGGTCGACGCTGCGGTACGGCAGGCCCGGCGCGGGTCGGTGGTCCTGTTCGCCATTGTTGGGCCACAGGGCGGTGGCGCGCTCGGCGAGCGCGGTGATGGTGAGCGAGGGGTTGACTCCCGGGTTGGCGGAGATCGTGGAGCCGTCGACGACGTGCAGCCCCGCGTAGCCGTACAAGCGGTGGTAGGCGTCGATTACGCCGGTGTCCGCGCTGCTGCCGATCGTGCAGCCGCCGATCAGATGGCCGGTGGTCGGGACGTCGAAGAGATCGCCCCACGTGCCGCAGGCCTCTCCCCCGACCAGGGCAGCAGCGGTGCGGGCGGCCCGGTGCCCCTGGGGTATCCAGCTCGGATTGGGGGCGCCTTCTCCGGGGCGGCTGGTGAGGCGGCGCCGCCCGGTCCGGGTGCGCCGAAGGTAGGTGGTGACCGAGTTGTCGACGCTCTGCATCACCAGCAGCACCACCGCCTGCCGGGACCAGTTGCGGGGGCTGTGGACGGCCGGCAGGCGGCGAGCGTTGCGCGCCATCGCGGCGAGACCGACGAGCAGGCGTGGGCGTCCGGCGACGGGGTCGACGAGCATCGCACCGAGCAGTCCGAGCAGGTTGCTGCCACGGCCGTAGCGGACGGGTTCGATGTGCGTGGTGGCGTCGAGGTGCGCCGAGGACGTGATGGCGACCCCGTGGGTGTAGTCCGCTTCGCGTCCCTTCGCGCGGACGGCGAGGATCGCCTCGGAGTTGGTGCGGGTCAGCCGTCCGAGCCGCGGTGAGATCTCGGGCAGGGAGCCGTTCTCGCGGAGCGTGTGCAGCAGCCGCTGGGTGCCCAGTGCGCCGGCCGCGAAGACGACGTGCTCCGCGGTGAGGGTCCGGCGCTGCCGCCGGACCGGGGCACCGGTGCGCACGGAGGTGACGGCCCAGCCATGGCCGCGCTTCGTGAGGCCGGTGACCGTGCGCCGCTCGTGCACGGTGGCACCGGCCCGTTCGGCCAGGCCAAGGTAGTTCTTGGGCAGGGTGTTCTTGGCGTTGTGCCGGCAGCCGGTCATGCACGCACCGCAGTGGTGGCAGGCGTTGCGCGGGGGGCCGGCACCGCCGAAGTACGGATCGGGGATCCGGTCGCCGGGATGCGCACCCGCCGGGCCGAAGTGCACGCCGACCGGTGCGGGCCGGAAGGTGCTCTCGCAGCCGAGTTCCCGTGCGGTGTCCTTCAGCAGCCGGTCGGCCTCGGTGAAGACGGGGTTGTTCGTGACGCCCAGCATGCGCCGGGCCTGTGCGAAGTAGGGGGCCAGTTCCCCTTGCCAGTCGGTGAGGTCGGACCAGGCGGAGCCTTGGTAGAAGGCGGGCGGGGGCTCGTAGAGCGTGTTGGCGTAGCCGAGCGAGCCGCCGCCGACGCCGGCGCCGCTGAGCACGAGGACGTCGCCCAGCAGGTTCATGCGCAGGATCCCGGTGCAACCGAGACGGGGTGCGAAGAGGTAGTCCCGGATGTGCCAGGACGTGCGGGGGAAGTCGGCGTCGGCGAAGCGCCGGCCCGCCTCCAGCACGCCCGCGCGGTACCCCTTCTCGGTGAGCCGCAGCGCCGTGACGCTGCCGCCGAACCCGGAGCCGACGACGAGGACGTCGTAGTCGAAGGCCGTCATCGGTCCGCTCGCACGGTGAAGTCCGCGAGCAGTGGTGCGACCATCCGCGTGAGGTTCTCCCGCCGGACCTGTGCGTGGACGCCGGTGAGGGCGAGCGGCCCGTCCAGCCCGGGAGCGTGCGGGACGAGGGCCAGGTGCGGCAGCAGGACGAGCAGCAGGGAGAGCAGTGCGTCCAAGTCGGCGTTCTTGCACAGGTCGTGGGCGTCGACGGCCTTGTGGAGCAGCGGACGCAGGCCGGCCAGGTACAGCTCGTTCACCGGCCCGCGTACCGCGTCGCGGACGGCGGGGTCCATCTCCATGTTGGTGGCCGCGGTGACGCCGCGCTCCAGCGGGTGCGCCGTGAAGTAGTCGAGCCAGGCTTCCAGTGCGTCGACGAGGTGCGTGGGGAACGGGGTGGTGCCGTCGTAGCCGTCCAGCCAGGGCTGCATGTGGGTGTAGACACGCAGGGAGGTCTGCTCGGCGACGTACGTGAACAGGTCGAGCTTCCCGGCGAAGTACTGGAAGAGCGAGCCCTTGGCGACCCCGGCCTCACGCGCGATGACGTTGAGGCTGCCGGTCGAGTAGCCGTGCGTGCCGAACTCGTCCATCGCGGCGACGAGAACCCGTTCGCGGCGGGCCGGTGAGAGCCGGGTCCAGGTGGATGTGGGCATGGACACTCCTGCGTGTGACCGGACGGTCATGTGACCGCCCGGTCATCGTGGGGTCTTCACCTCCTGGATGTCAACGCGTCCGACAGGCACGACTGTTGGCGAGACAAGTCTGCTCCGTTGACAGGGGGATGCGGAGGGATCAGCCTGTGACCACCCGGTCAGGTGACCGGGCGGTCACAGGGGAGGTCCGCAGTGCCGAAGGTGTGTGTGATCGGGGCGGGGTCCTCCGGGATCGCCGCCTGCCAGGTGCTCGCCGCACGCGGGATTCCCTACGACTGCTATGAACTCGGATCCCAGGTGGGCGGGAACTGGCGGTACCTGAACGACAACGGCCTGTCGTCCGCCTACCGTTCGCTGCACATCAACACATCCCGTCAGATCATGGAGTACGCCAGCTTCCCCATGTCGGAGGACTATCCCGTCTATCCCGGTCATGCCCGCATAGCCGCCTACTTCGACGCCTTCGTGGACCACTTCGGACTGCGCACCTCGATCCGGTTCCGTACGGAGGTGGTGGACGCCACTCCGACGGAGGACGGCCGATGGGCGGTGACCACCCGCCGGCGCGACACCGGGCAGCGGACGCAGACCCGGTACGATGCCGTCCTGGTCGCCAACGGCCATCACTGGAAACCGCGTTGGCCGCAGCCCGCGCTGCCGGGCGCCACCGAGTTCACCGGTGCCCAGACGCACGCTCATCACTACCGCACCCCCGACGCCTTCGCCGATCGCCGCGTCCTCGTGCTGGGCATCGGCAACTCGGCCTGCGACATCGCGGTGGAGACGTCGCGTGTCTCGCGGCGGACCGTCCTCGCGACGCGGCGCGGCGCGCACATCCTGCCGAAGTACCTGTTCGGCATCCCCACGGACCATCTGACGAACTCATGGCTCGCCCGGGCTCCCCTCCCCATGCAGGACCGGGGCCTGCAACTCCTGCTGCGCCTGAGCCGCGGCCGCCTGACGGACTACGGGCTCCCCACTCCGGCCCACCGCGTCCTCGCCGCGCACCCCACGATCTCCGACGACCTGCTGACCCGGCTGGGACACGGCGACATCGTGGTCAAGCCCGCCCCACGCCGCCTGGACGCCACCCGGGTCTTCTTCGACGACGGCAGCGCGGAGGAGATCGACGCGATCGTCTACTGCACGGGCTACGACATCTCCTTTCCGTTCCTCAAGGAGGAGCTGATCGATCCGAGCGACAACGCCCCGGGGCTCTACCGCCGTGTCGTGGCACCCGAGCACCCCGGCCTGTATTTCATCGGCCTCGTCCAGCCGCTCGGCGCGATCATGCCGTTGGCGGAGGCCCAGTCGCACTGGGTGGCCGACCTGCTGCAGGAGCGGTGCGCTCTGCCCCCGGTCCCGGCGATGCTGGATGAGGTCCGCGCCTACCGTGCCCGCCTGGCGCGCCGCTACGTGGCGTCGACGCGGCACACCATCCAGGTGGACTCGGGGGCGTATCTCAGGGAACTGGCGAGGGAACGCAAGCGAGGTGCACGGCGGCGGAAGGCGGCCGCCGCGTGAACGGCGACACGTCGTCTCCGTCCGGCGACCGATTCCCGGACGACAATCCCGCAGCTGCCACGCCGCGGGGCACCGGCCGGATGCCGGACGACCGGTCCCGCAGCTCCGGCCCTCCACCCGCACCGTCACCGCGACCGCGCTCCCCCGCACGGTCGGCCGCCGGCCCGCCGCACAGCCCGCGGGTGCGCCCGTACACCCGCACGGTCGGCCGGACCCGGCGCTTCGTCGGCTCGCCGTCGAGGCCCTCGTGCACACGACGGGACGCGCGCACAGGACGCCGGCTGAGCTGCCCGAGCGCGTCAGACCAGGCCGATGCGGCGGGCGACGTCCTCGCCCCGCTGCATGGTCTGGTGGGCGTCGTCACCGAGTGCGGCGATGAGGCCGGCGACGACGGTCTCGATGACCGCGAGCGTGGGCACGAGGCTGTCGTACGGCGAGGGGGTGGTGACCTGGCTGGGCAGGACGACCTCGGCGTGCGTGGCGGTGGGCGAGAGCCAGGTGTCGGTGAACACGATGACCTTGCCGCCGTGCTCCTGGGTCAGCTGGGCGATGGCGAGCTTGTCGTCCTCGTATCTGCGGTAGTCGAAGATGACGAGCACGTCGCGGCGGGTGAGTGAGGCGAGGACGGCGGTGCGTTCGACATCGCGCTCCGGCAGGAAGCGGACGTCGGCGCGCATCTGCATGAGGTGCAGTCCGAGATACTGCGCCAGCAGGTGGGTGAACCGGCCGCCGACCAGGGTGATCCGGCGCTTGCGGTCGGACAGCAGGGTGATCGCGTGTTCCAGGTCGTGCGGCGGAGTTTCGGCCAGCGTCTGGGAGACGGCGGCGGTGAACAGTTTGCTGCTGCGCGCCATGAGCCCCGCGGCCGAGTCGGCGCCGGCGGTGTCGTCGGCGGTCTCGTACAGGGAAAGCGGTGAGGCGTTGCGCTCGTCGAGCTCGCTGCGCAACGCCGCCTGGAAGTCGGGGTAGCCGGAGTAGCCGAGGCGGCCGACGAACCGCAGGACGGTCGGGGCGCTCACGGCTGCCCGCTCGGCGATCGTCGCGATGGTCTCGAAACCGCTGGAGGGGTAGCCGGACAGCAGCACGCGGGCGACTTTGCGTTCGGCGGGACTCAGGGTGCCCAGCCTGGAGCGGATGTCGTCGGCGAGTGTGCCGGTGGCCATGGCGGTTCCTTTCCGATCATGTGGTGCGCACGGGGCGAGCCTAGTACCCGTGCGGCGGGAGGAGGCCGGCCCACCTTCGTGGACCGGCCGCCTCGGTCTCCGCGTCGTCGGGTTACTGCGGTGCGACGGCGATCCGCAGGCCGATGAGGGTCTGTACGGCGGTGCCGTCGCTGCTCCAGGCGGAGGAGGCCGGCGTCTTGGCGAAGGTGACCGTGAAGCGGGGTCCGGTCTCGTAGGTGGTGGCCGTCGCGGTGCGCTGGGCGCGGGTGGCGGCGAGGGCGCGTGCCGTGGTGCGGAAGGAGTAGGGAGAGCCGTCGGGATTGGCCGCCGAGAAGAAGACGTCCTCGTTGGCGGGCACGGGGTGGTCGGTACGGGCGGTGAACGGCCGCTTGTCCGGAGCGGGCTGGGCCAGTCGGCGCGCGGCGTCGTAGCGGTCGCCGTCGGTGAGGTAGGTGTACTCGGCGTCGCGCAGGGTCCATCCCGCCCGGGTGCTGCGGGCATGGGCGTGGCGCAGGCCGAGGATGCCGACGCCGCCGGGGCCCCGGACCGTCATCGTCTCCCGACGGGTGCCGGGGTGGTCGACCACGAGGGCGGTGTTCTCGTCCAGGGCGTAGACGCGGTCGTGGCCCGTGTCGGCGGCGAGGCGCAGGGCCCGGCCCTCGCGGCCGTAGGCGCCGGTGTGGGTGTCGATGAGGCCGGAGCGCAGGAAGCCGAAACCGCCGTCGGGGAAGTAGCCGAGACGGGTGGGGTCGTCGAAGTAGCCGGGGGCGCTGCCGTCGCGCAGGGCTTCGTAGGAGTCGCCGCCGCTGACCATGTCGGGACCGGAGGCGATCTGGGCGCCGGCGGACGATCCGGAGACGACGGCGCCGTGGGCCAGCTTGGCGCGGATGGCGGCCAGGACCTTGGAGTCGTGGTGGTCGTCGCCGTGCAGCAGGGTGGTCAGGTAGCGCTGCTGGTCGCCGCCGCCGAAGAAGAATCCGGTCATGGAGTTGACCTGGTCGACCACGGCGTCGGAGTCGGCGTTGGCGATGTGGTCGAGGTCGACCGGAATCCACTGGGCGTCCGCCGCGCCGTGCTTCTTGAAGAGCGTGGAGTAATAGGCGCCGTTGCAGGCGGAGTTGCTGCACCGGTCCGGATCGGCCGCGTCGGGGTCCTGGCTCTCGGGCACCGAGGCGGCGGTGAGCACGCCGATACGTGCGTCGGCTCCGCCGGCGCGCGCGATGATCTCCCCGTAGACCTGGGAGTTGTCCTCCTTCAGGCCTCCGCCGATCAGGACGAGCGAGCCGCGGGACGGCTGGGGAGCGGGGTGGGCCGCCGTGGCGGACGGGGCCGTCGTGAGGGCCAGCACGAGGGCGGTGCCCGCGGCGAGGACGACACGTCGGCCGGGGGATGGTGTGCGCATGGTGCCTCCATGAGTAGGTGCGGCTTGATGCCGTGGGGCCTTGCTTGTCCGGGTCCCGCGCGGTGCGGTGCCACGACGACGGGAGGTTCCGTCCCGTCGGCCCCGCTGCGGCCTGTGCCCCCCGGCTCCGGGGCGGCGCTTCCGCCTCGGGACGGGGTGGTGCGGCCGCCTCGGGCCGGGGCGGTGCGGCCGCCTCGGGACGGGGCGGTGCGGCCGCCTCGGCCCCGCGGCGGTGCGACCCCGGGGCGGGTCCCTGTCGGACTTACGGCGGTACGACCCGGGAGGCCGTCCCGTCGGAGTCGCCGCGAGGCGCGGCCTCGGGAGTTCCGTCCCCGTCGGTCCCACCGTGTACCGCCCCGGAAGGCGGGTCAGCGAGGGCGGCTGCCGTCGCCCAGCGACGCGACCAGCGCGGCGAGCAGCGCGACGCGCTCGGAGACGCTGCGGGTGTCGAGCCACTCCTCGGGGGTGTGGTCGGCGCCTCCGACGGGCCCCAGTCCGTCCAGGACCGGGATGCCCATACCGGCGATCAGGTTCGCGTCGCCGACTCCCCCGGTCGCGGCGGCGCCGATCTCCATGCCGAGGGCGGCCGCCGCGTCCTGGGCACGGGCGAGCATGCGTCTCGACGCAGGGGTGTCCTCCATCGGCGGGCACAGGTCGAGCCGCTCGACGGTGACGGTGGTGCCGGGGACTTGGGGGTGTTCGGCGCTCTGCCGGATCGCCTGTTCGACGCGCCGCAGATCCGCGGCCGTGGCGGCGCGGACCTCGACACGGAGCTCGGCCTCGGGGCAGACGATGTTGGCGCGCGTTCCGGCCCGTACGACACCGACGTTGACGGTGACGTCGTCCCAGTGGCCGTTGAGCGCCTGGAGGGCGACGACGAGGTGGGCCGCCGCGAGCGCGGCGTTGGCGCCGCGCTCGGGTTCGATGCCGGCGTGGGCCGCGCGACCGGTAACGGCGAGGCGGAAGTCGGCGACGCCCTTCCTGGCGACGACCAGGTCACCGTTCTCGCGGGCGCACTCCAGGCCGAGGCCGAAGTGCACACCCCGCGCGGCCTCCTCGGTGATGCCGCGGCTGAACGGCGAACCTATCTCCTCGTCCGGAGTCGCCAGGAAGACGAGTTCCCCGTACTCCTCGACTCCGTGTTCGGCGAGGATGTGCAGAGCGCTCAGGCCGGCCAGGAGGCCGCCCTTGTCGTCGCTGACTCCCGGCCCGTGAGCGAGTGAGCCCTCGACGCGGAACGGGCGCTCGGCTGCGGTCCCGTTCTCGAAGACCGTGTCCATGTGTGCGGCCAGCAGGATCTTCCGTCCTCCTTGTGCCGCGTCCAGGCGGCCTTGCTTGCGGGCGACCAGGACGTCACCCGCCCGCCGGCCGCGGAGTTCGGGCGTCGGGACCCGGTCGACGGTGAATCCGAGGCGGTCCAGACGGGCCTGGACCCAGTCGGCGACCTCGTTGACGCCGTCGGGGTGGTACGAACCGGAGTCGATGGCGACCAGGTGGGCCAGGTCGTTCAGGTACCGGGTCTCGTGGGCGCGGGCCAGGGCCAACAGCTCCTTGGTGGGCAGCTGTTGGCACAGAGGGGCGCTCACAGGACCTTGGACAGGAACGCACGGGTACGCTCCTGTTCCGGTTCGACGAGTACCTCGCGGGGGTCGCCCGCCTCGACGACGACCCCTTCGTCCATGAAGACGGCCGTGTCGCCGACCTCACGGGCGAAGCCGATCTCATGGGTGACGACGACCATCGTCATCCCGTCGGCCGCGAGTTGTCGCATCACGTCGAGGACGTCGCCGACCAGCTCGGGGTCCAGGGCCGACGTCGGTTCGTCGAAGAGCATCAGCTTGGGCTTCATCGCCAGGGCGCGGGCGATGGCGACGCGCTGCTGCTGCCCGCCGGAGAGCTGGGCCGGGTAGTGGCCGGCCCGGTCGCCGAGGCCGACTCGTTCCAGCAGGTCCCGTGCGTGGTCGCGGGCCTGGGCCCTGGCGACGCCGAGGACCTTCACCGGCGCTTCGGCCACGTTCTCCAGGGCGGTCATGTGCGGGAAGAGATTGAAGCGCTGGAAGACCATGCCGATGTCGCGGCGCCGTTCGGCGACCTCCCGCTCGCGCAGCTCGTGCAGCTTCGTTCCGAGCCGGCGGTAGCCGACCAGTTCCCCGTCGACGGTGAGCTTGCCGCCGTCGACCCTTTCCAAGTGGTTGATGCACCGCAGGAAGGTGGACTTGCCCGAGCCCGAGGGCCCCAGCAGACAGCACACCTGTCCGTGCTCGACGGTGAGATCGATGCCCTTCAGGACTTCGAGTTTCCCGAAGTGCTTGCGCACGCCTTCGGCACGCACCATGGGGGTGCTCATCGGTCCCTCTCCTTGTTCTCCTTGCGGACCAGGCCCGCGGCTCCGCCGAGCATGCGGCGCACCGGGGAGGCATGTCCGGCGCGGGTGGTGCCGCGCCCGTACCGGCGTTCCAGCCACGCCTGCGGGATGCTGAGCAGCGTCACCAGGGCCAGGTACCAGATGCTGGCGACCACGAGCATGGGGATGACCTGGTAGTTCTGGGCGTAGACGTCCTGGATGTTGGACATCAGGTCGTGGGCGGAGATGACCGACACCAGCGCGGTCATCTTCAGCATGTTGATCGTCTCGTTGCCCATCGGCGGGATGATGACGCGCATCGCCTGGGGCAGCACGATCCGGCGCATGGTCAGCGCCGGGCGCATGCCGAGCGAGTGGGCGGCCTCGGTCTGTCCGGTGTCGACGGACTGGATGCCGGCCCGCACGATCTCCGACGCGTACGCGGCCTCGTTCAGTCCGAGCGCGAGCAGGGCCGCGATCGCGGGGGTCAGCAGCGCGTTCGTCTCGGTCTGGAAGAACGTGATGTCGGTGAAGGGAACGCCTATTTTCACGTACTTGTACAGCGCCGCGGCGTAACCCCAGAAGATGATCTGCACGAGCAGTGGGGTACCGCGGAAGATCCAGACGAAGAAGGTCGCCAGGCCGTACAGCACGGGGCTGGTGGACAGCCGCATCACGGCGATCAGAGTGCCCAGCCCGACGCCGAGGGCCATGGCCGCGGCGGTGAGCCACAGCGTGGTGGTCAGACCGTCGAAGATCAGGTCGGCGAAGAGGTAGGTGCCGATGACGTCCCAGTGCAGATTCTCGTTCCTGGCGAGCGAGCCGATCAGACCGACGAGTGCCGCGATCGAGGCCGCGGCGGCGATCCACCGGCCGTAGTTGCGCACCGGGACGACTTCGAGATCCCGCGCGCTCGCACCACCGGTGCCTGCCGTGGTGTCCGCGGGAGCTTCGGTACCGAGCATGGTCAGTCCACCGCCGCGTTCCTGGTGGCTTCCTTCACCGCGATGGAGGCCACTCCGTACTTCTTGTAGATCGTGGTGAGGGTGCCGTCGTCGATCAGGTCCTGCAGGGCCTTCTGGATCGCGTCGGTCAGCTCGGGCAGTTGCTTGGTGACGGCGATGCCGTTGGGCGAGGCGTTGTAGCCGCCGGGAGCCTTCGCGTCCTCGACGAGGTCGAAGGCCTTGCCCGCGTCGGCCGTCTTGGCCGTCCAGCCGGCCGCCGGCTTGGTGAGGAGCTGGGCGACGACCTTGCCGGAGCGCAGCGCGAGCTGGGCGTCGGAGTCCTTGGGGAAGGTCTGGATGCCGATCTGTCCCTTGCCGGCCTTCTTGCACAGCGCTTGGCGGGACTTCAGGAGCGTGAGCTGGTTGGTCGCGGCCTGCACGGCGACCTTCTGTCCGCACAGGTCGTCGAGGGTGGCGATCTGTGCCGGGTTCCCGTCCGCGACCAGGATCCCGGATCCCGACTGGGAGTAGTCGACGAAGTCGACGACGCGCTGGCGGTCCTTGTTGTCCGTGATGGCCGACATCGCCGCGTCGAACTTGCCTGCCTGGATGGCGGGGACGATGCCGTCGAACTTCTGCGGGGTGAAGACGAACCGCACACCCAGCCTGGCCCCGAGGGCCTGGCCGAGGTCGTAGTCGAGGCCGGTCAGCTCACTTGCGCCCTCTTTCACGTACATCTCGAAGGGCGGGTACGGCACATCGGTCGCGACCCTGACCACACCCGACTTCTTGATCTTGTCGGGGAGAGCGTCATGCAGGGCCTGGTCCTTCTTGATCTGTACGCCGGCGACGGAGACCTTGCCGCTTCCTGCCGGGGCGGTCTCGTTGTCGCTCCCGCAGGCGGAGAGCGTCGCAAGAGCCAGGGCCACCGCTGCGGCACTCGCAGCGCGCGGGGTGAGACGAGCGTTCATCGCGGTCAAACCTCTCGGGGTGTCTGGGCCGACGGAATCGCGCCGTCGACTGCACACCAGGGAAGTTACAGATCGCACCCACATTTGGCTAGATGTATCACCCGTTACTTTCGGTTCCGGCGGGTGAGCGACCGCCGCCGACCCCAGTCATTACCGCTCCCTATCTGGGACTACGTCTCGCTCGTCGCGGCGAGAACCCACACACGCCGTCTTACATCTTCCCGTCGGACAGTCCGTCTTGTAAGTTCCGCTCACACATCACCGGTCGGGACCCACTGCCGTCGTCACACGACGAGCCGGTCCCGGCCGGCTCCTGGTTCGCACCTGCCTGCCCGACTCCCGGAGGACTCGTGTCCGTTGGCTCCCTGCGCAGATCGGCGACACCCGCCGCACTCGCGTTCCTCGCACTCGCCAGTACGCTGATCGCCGCCCAGCCCGCCCACGCCGCGGCCGACCGCGTCCGCCTCGGCAACGCCACCGATGTCAGCCGAGCCGGGTGGAACGGGCCCGCGTTCACCATGAACGGCGACGGCTCCGTGGCGCCCGCCTCCATGACCAGGGCGATCGACGCCATCCGGGGCGGCACCGGCAGTCTCGACGTCGTCGTGCTCGCCGGGTCCGCCCCGACATCCGGAAGCAAGACCCCCGAGTGCGACACCGTCATGGGCCTCTCAGGGGTCAACTCCTGTACCACCTGGACGCTCACGGCGGCCGCGGACGGCAACAACAGCCAGGTCAACACCGACATCCGCAACGCCGAATTCGTGTACTTCGCCGGCGGCGACCAGTGCCGTTATGCCGCCTGGAAGGGGACGGCACTCGAAGCCTCCGTGGAGTCCGTCGTGGCCAAGGGCGGCGGATCCGGCGGAGGGAGCGCCGGCCACCACATCAACAGCCCGATCGTCTACGACGCCTGCCGGGGCAGCGTCACCAGCAACGAGGCCCTGGCCGACCCCTATGACCCCGCCATCAGCTTCACGACCGGCATGTTCAGCTGGCCCGACTACGCGAACGTCGTCAACGACTCGCACTTCGTCGCCCGCGACCGGATGGGGCGGACCATGGCGTTCGTCGCCCGGGCGCTCAAGGACGGCCTGGCCTCCGGCGGCGCGGCCTGGGGGGTCGGAGTCGAGGAGGGCGGGGGCTCACTCTTCGTCGACAAGAACGGCCTGGGCACGCAGTACGGCAAGGACGCGTACGTGGTGCTCGGCGACCACGCCCCGGAGCAGGCGAGCGCGGGACAGCCGTTGACGTACAAGGACTTCAAGATCTGGCGGCTGACCCCGGGCAAGACGTTCGACTTCCGGAACCGTCCCACCTGCGGGTACTACCGCCGGAGCGTCACCGCCGGAGTCGCCGACGCCAACCTCTACACCGGCACCCCCGAGACCGGCTGCGGCACCCCGGGCGGCAGCACCCTGAACGAGGTCGAACCCAACGACTCCCGGGCCGCCGCCAATGACGCAACCGCCCTGGCCTCCCCCGCCTCTCTCACCGGATCCATGAAGTCCTCCTCCGACCGCGACTACTACAAGATCGCCCTCACCTCCGGTCAGCGTGCGGCCGTCCAGTGCGCCGTCCCGTCCGCATACGACGCCGATCTCTACCTCCTCGACGCGCAGGGCAGCACCGTGCAGCGCTCCGTCGACGACGGCGCCGGAACCGACGAATCCCTCGCCTTCACCAGGACAGCGTCCGGCACGGGCACGTACTACATCGACGTGGAGGCATACAGCGGGTCGGGGACCGCCGCCTACAACTGCACCGTGACCAAGAACTGACCGCGACCGACAGGCCCTCGAAGGCCACACGCACACCCCGCCAAGGGTTTCCTGACGAGTAGTCATAACGTTTACACGGGGCTCCCTTTGTCAGCACGGGGCCGGTCTGGCACCGTCTGCGGAAACCCCCGACGCGCTCCCGCCGACCTCGCGACCGGTCGGCGGGAGCGTGCCTTTCCCGAGAGTGTTCGCAGGGAGTCCTGATGGAGTCGGTGCCGAACGAAGCGCGTCCCTGGCGGGACCGCAAACGTCCCCTCTGGCCGCTCGCCCTCGCGGTGCCCACGCTGCCCTTCCAGGCAGGCGGTCTCGCCGCGGTCACCGGCCTCGACGTCTTCTGGTGGTGGGGCCCCTTCTTCGCGTTCGTCCTCATACCGGTCCTCGACCATCTGACCGGCCGGGACAGCACGAATCCCCCGGAGGAGGTGATGCCGCGACTGGAGGCCGACCGCTACTACCGGTGGTGCACCTACCTCTATCTGCCCCTGCAGTTCGGCGCGCTGGTGTGGGCATGCGGGCAGTGGGCGAGCGGCCGACTGTCCGTGGCCGACAGCCTCGGGCTGACGGCCACCACCGGCGTGGTGGCCGGGGTGGCCATCAACACCGCACACGAACTCGGGCACAAGCGCGAGCAGTTGGAGCGGCGGCTCGGCCGGATGGCGCTCGCCCAGAGCTGGTACGGGCACTTCTCCGTCGAGCACAACCACGGACACCACATCCGGGTCGCCACACCGCAGGACCCGGCCAGCAGCCGCCTCGGAGAGAGCTTCTACCAGTTCCTGCCCCGGACCGTGTGGGGCAGCCTCCGCTCCGCCTGGAACCTGGAGAAGCGCCGCCTCGGCCGCCGCGGCCGGCCCGTCCTCAGCCGGCACAACGAAGTCCTGACAGCCTGGGCGATGTCCGTCGCCCTGTTCGCGGGCCTGACCGTGGTCTTCGGACCACGCATCCTGCCCTACGCCGCACTGCAGGCCGTGCTCGGCTTCTGCCTGCTGGAGACGGTCAACTACCTCGAACACTACGGGCTGCTGCGCCGACGCCGGCCCGACGGCCGTTACGAACGGGTGGCACCCCGGCACAGCTGGAACAGCAACAACACGGTCAGCAATCTGCTCCTCTTCCAGCTTCAGCGCCACTCCGACCACCACGCGAACCCGCTGCGCAGATACCAGACGCTGCGCCACTTCGACGAGGCCCCGGAACTGCCCAGTGGATATGCGTCCATGATCGTGCTGGCCTGGTTCCCGCCGCTGTGGCGCAGGGTGATGGACCCACGGCTCGCCGCCCACTACCAGGGCGACCTGTCCCTGGCGAACGTCCGCGCGGGTGGTTCTCGCCGAGAAGGGCCCACCGGGAGCGAGGCGTCGTCCACCCCGATGAGCCCCTGACCCGCCGCTTCACGACGCCCTGGTGCGCATGTTCGGGATGCCCCACAGGCCTCTCAGTCCCGGCTGGTCTGGTAGAACGGCCACCGCCAGCGAGCCGGCGGGTCCGGTGCGCCGGTGCGGGCGCCGCCGGGGCTCGCGGCCGGCGCCCGCCGCTCCGGGTACCGGTCGGTGAACATCGTGCCCGCGTAGCCGAGCAGCGCCGGCCGGAGGAGCGTCCTCGGTGCCAGGTACAGGGCGCGCAGTTCCCGCAGCGCTGCGTCACACCGCGCGCATGCCGAACGATGCCGGTCGAAGTCCGCGTAGGCGCCGGGCGCCGAACGGCGTGCCTGCGCTTCCAGGATCCGGGTGAATCCCCGGCATCCCGGGTCCGGGGACGTCGCACCGTAGCCGTTCAGGTAACCACGGCGCAGGGCCGTCAGGGCGTGGTCGCGGTGGTAGTCGAACTCGGGGACGGCTGTCCCTGCACTCAGGGAGGCGGTCTCCCGGTCACTCCCCTCGACGTCCGCGTACCAGACGATTTCCTGCTCGAACTGCGGCAGGCCCCAAAAGGCGCGCAGCACGGCACTGTCGGCCGTCCGGTGCTCGACGACGTTCCAGGGTTCGCTCCCGCCTTCGGCCAGCCAGTCGGCGAAGGCGGGCTCAAGTCTCTGCGCCCGCGCGTCGCCGCGGCACTCGGCCGCCAGGGCCTGGACGAGCAGCAACAGGCTCTGCCGGACCGCTCGATGCTGGTCGCGGCCTGCCACCGCCGCCTTCGCTGCGGTGGCGAGGGCGTGCCGCGCGAGTTGCTGGGCGAAGCGTTCGTCCGTCACGCAGAGCCGGGCGTAGTGCAGGAGGGCCGGCATGTGACGGGTGCGGAGGAGCTGCAGCGCCTTGCATGCGCGCGGCCCTCCCTCGGCCAGACGTGCCATCAGTTCGGCGTCCGGGGAGGGGGGTTGGTGGCTCGACGCGACATTAAGTTCTGCCGACTCGGACATGTGCGCTCCTGCGGGAAGGGGAGGGCTGCGATCGTGTCGCTCTCGATCAGTCGGTCACGGTCGGTTTCCGGCCCGCGACGATGGGCCACTATGCCAGCAAGACCGCGTCTCTTCCGGGCGAGACGCTCGCTCGGGTTCGCGCATCTCGCCCCCGTACGCGGAGCGAGCGTGCCTGGCACCACGGGCACATCGGCCGTGGAGCCGGACATTCCGCGGTTGGGCCGTGCCGTTCCGAACTCCTGCCACCCCGCACCGCACCGGCTCTGACCAGCCGCTCAGCATGCAGCGGGAGTTGCGATCACTCCGCATGCACCACGCGGCGAACTCGTCGCATCCAGGCGGGAGTTGTCCCCCTCGGGGTTCCATCGCGCACGATGGAATTTCCCTCATAGCGGAATCGATTACGTGCTGGGGAACTCAACCTTGACAGATGGGCGCCCCCATCATTCACACAGGTCAGGCGGCTGCGCGTCACCTCGGCATCCGGCAGCCGTCGTAGGCATATGCCCTCGGCACGTCGACTTCCGGATCGCCTGTTGACTACGGAGCAGAGGAGATCGGGGGTACGTCGGGACCCCGAACGCCCCGCGTACGCAACGGCCGAAAGCCATCCATACGCCGCACCGTGCGGTCGACGCCGTCCGTTCCCCTCACGCCGCCGCCAGGCGGCTGCAACCCGACGGCATGCGGCTGCCGAGGCCCCTCAAACCGTCGCGCGCGCCACGAACTCCGCTTTGACCCGCACCGTCTTGTGCACCAGCCGACCGCGGCCCAGGCGCTCCGTGAGCAGTTGAGCGGCAGCCCGGCCCACCTCGGCCGCCGGATACCGGATGGTGGTCAACTGGGGCCGTACCAGGGAGGCGAAGGAGGCGTCGTCGTGGCCGATCAGGGCCACGTCTCCGGGGATGTCGATGCCCATCTCGCGCGCCTTGTCCATGGCCCCCACGGCGATCACGTCGTTGCCGCAGAACACCGCGTCCGGGCGGTAGCGGCGGCTCATGAGTTCGGCGAACCCGGCGGCTCCGGCCTCCCGGGTGTGCTCACCCCTGACCACGAGCTCGTGAGGCAGCGGCATTCCGTACTGCAGGGCGAGCGCCCTCAGCAGTTCCAGCCGGGGATCACCTCCCGTGGCGTCCCGGGGGCCGGCGATCATCGCGATGCGTCGTCGCTGCGCCGCCGCCACCTTCTCCAGGGCATGCCTGGTCGCCGTCCGCGCGTCGGGGGTCACGAGGTCCAGCGGACCGAAGGACACGTCCGCACTGACGACGACGGGCATGCCCGCGTCGGTGAGGGGCTGGAAGTCGCGGGGCCGGAGCCGGAACGGCGTGATCACGACCCCTGCGAACCGCTGCTGGACCGCCTCCACCAGGAGCGCCTGCTCCTCGTCCCGTCGCGCGCGGGTGCCGCACACGACGACGTGGAGCCCCTGGCTCCGCAGTTCCTCCTGGAGCGTGGCGGCGAGCTGCGCGAAGAAGGGGTTGGCGATGTCCGGCACGATCAGCGCCACGAGGCTCGATCTTCCGGTCCGCAGGCTGCGCGCCGTGGCGTTTATCGTGAAGCCGAGCTCCGCGATGGCGG
Source organism: Streptomyces sp. NPDC026417 (assembly GCF_055567695.1). Lineage (NCBI taxonomy): Bacteria > Bacillati > Actinomycetota > Actinomycetes > Kitasatosporales > Streptomycetaceae > Streptomyces > Streptomyces sp. NPDC026417. The sequence continues at coordinate 140,847 of NZ_JBVHPY010000020.1, read as the reverse complement.
CTTCGACCGTCGCCCGCGTCTCCGGTGCGACGGCGCGCTTGCCGGAGAGCACATAGGAGACGGTCGCGGTCGACACCCCGGCGGCACGGGCGACATCGGCCATGGTGACCCGCTCTCGCACAGCGCTCCTTCCCTCTGGGACGGTCACCCTACTGCACCGCTGTCACCACGGGGAAAGCGCTCTCAAGCGGTAGGAGGACCGCAGCCGCCCCGATCTCCTCACCGCGGGGGCCGGGGCGCCCGTACCGGCGCCGGCACCGCAACCGGTCGGGCGCTGAGCAACCCCTCGACCGGGGCGCCGTGCCGACCCCCTCACCGCGGACGGCCGGCGTGCCGCGCCGTCGCCGGCACGCCCAGGACCGCACAGGCCGCTCGGGCGATGCGCTCCGGTGCGGCATCGGGATCCGGCGGAGGGAGCAGCATGTGGCTGAGGGTCAGGCGCACGACGATGTCCGCCGCCTCTCCGCGGCGGGCTGCCGTCTGCGTCGGCACCACGTCACCCAGCCACGCCGCCACCAGGTCCCGCGCCTGGGAGAAGACGGGGTCGGGCCGGCTCGTCAGGAACGGCAGCAGGGCATCGGTGTCGCCGCGAGCCGCGGTGACCACGGCACCGATGAACGGATTGCGCGCCGCCTCCGCCAGAGCGTGGCCGACGCCCGCCTCCAGCGCGGCTGGGACGTCGTCCCGGTGTGCTTCCAGCACGTGCGCGACATCCAGGAGGAAGCGTTCCGTCTCACGGTGCACCAGGGCCGTGCCGATTCCGGCCCGGTTGCCGAACTCCGCGTAGACGGACGGCCGGGAGACCTCCGCGCGCACGGCGAGATCGGCCACGCGGACATGATCCCATCCGGCCTCCGAAGCAAGACGCCAGGCCTCCTCCAGGACACGCTCCCGCATCTGCCTGCGCCAGGCGACACGGGGAGGGTCCGGTCGCTCGGGGGCCGTCGGCCGGGTGTGCGGTGAGGGCGGCTCGTGTCGCATGGCGTCAGTGTGACCCGGTGCCACTCGGGACAGCCAGGTCACCCTCCCGGGAGATGTGCTCGCGGACCACCACCACACCACCCGGCGGTACCACGGCTTCGCCGTCCCCCACCGGGGCGCCCGCCAGAACCTCCCCCGCAACGGGCACGGACACGGTCCTCTCCGTGTGGTTGATCAGGAACAGGTACGCATGCCGGTCACCCACCCGCCGCACCGCCTCGAGGCCGGGCGGGGCGGCGACCACGGGGGTGACTCCTGCCTCCTCGCACACGCTCCTCATGACCGACCGCAGGGTTCGCGGGGACAGCCGGGCGGCCGCGTACCAGCTCACGCCACGACCGAAGGCGTGCCGGGTGACAGCGGGTCCGCCGCGTGCCGGGCCTCCGTCGGCCGCATCGGCGTAGCCGAGCACCGTGGTGCAGCCCCGGGGCTCGACCCGTTCCGCCCACTGCCGTACGGGCGAGCCGTCGTCGAGCCGTACCTGCTCGCCGGCTCGCAGGGGCAGGTACTCGTCGACGACGAGGCCGAGGACCTCGCGCAGGGCTCCGGGGTGGCCGCCCGGGTGCACGCGGTCGTATTCGTCGACCACGCCGCTGAAGCAGCCGACGGCGAGGTGCCCTCCCTGTTCGACGTATCGGGAGAGGCTGTCGGAGTCCTCGCGGGAGAGGAGATAGAGGCCCGGAGCGACGACGGCCCGGTAGGGCGTCAGGTCGGACCCCGGCGGTACGAGGTCGCAGGTGATGTTGGACGTCCACAGCGCCTCGTACCAGTCACGCACCGCGTCCAGATAGCGGACGTCGCCCGAAGGCCGGGCCTGAAGCTCCAGGGCCCACCAGCTGTGCCAGTCGAACAGCAGGGCCACATCACCGAGCACGCGGGTGCCCGTCACCTCACGCAGCTCGGCCAGTTCCGCTCCGAGGGCGCTGACCTCCTGCCAGATACGGCCGTCGGTTCCGCTGTGCGGAAGCATGGCCGAGTGCCACTTCTCGGCTCCGGCGCGGGACTGTCGCGCCACTGGAAGAACATCACTCCGTCCGCGCCCCTGGCGAGGTGGGTCAGGCTGTTGCGGCGTGTCTCGCCGGGGAGCTTCGCCACGTTGACCGGCTGCCAGTTCACCGCGGAGGTGGAGTGTTCCATCAGGAGCCAGGGCCGCCCGCCGGCCATTCCACGCGCGAGGTCGGCATTGAGGGCCAGGTCGATGTGCCCCACCGGATCGGCGGCGGGCAGGTAGTGGTCGACCGACACCAGATCGCACTCGGCGGCGAAGGCGTGCCCGTCGATCTTCTTCTCCAGCGTCCCCATGACATTGGTGGTGAGCGGTATGTGCGGGGCGATCCTGCGCAGCACGGCCGCCTCGGCGCGGTGCCGGGCCAGGAGGGCGTCGGAGGAGAAGCGGCGGTAGTCCAGCTGCTGACCCGGATTGCCGAAGGCCGTGGTGTCCCGGGGCGGGTCGATCTCCTCCCACTCGCCGTAGCGCTGGCTCCAGAAGTCGGTGCCCCACGCCTCGTTGAGTGTGCCGAGGGTCTTGTACCGCTCCCGCAGCCAGGAGCGGAAGGCGTTCGCGCTGGTGTCGCAGTAGCACAGGGCGTTGTGGTTGCCCCATTCGTTGTGGACGTGCCACAACGCCACGGCGGGGTGGTCGGCATACCGGGACGCCAGTTCGGTGACGAGGGCGTCGGCGGCCTCGGCGTAGGCCGGGCTGCTGGGGCAGAAGACCTGTCGGCTGCCGTGCACCAGACGCGTGCCGGAGGCGGTGACCGGCCGGGCGTCCGGGTGCCGGCGGGTGAACCAGGGCGGCGGGGCCGCGGTGGGGGTGGCCAGGTCCACGGCGATGCCGTGGTCGTGCAGCAGGCCGAGCACCTCGTCGAGCAGGGTCCAGTCGTAGACGCCGTGCCGTGGCTGGATGCGGGACCAGGAGAACACGCCCACGGTGACCAGGTTGACCCCGGCCTCGCGCATGAGGCGCACGTCCTCCTGCCAGATCTCGCTCGGCCACTGCTCCGGGTTGTAGTCACCGCCGTAGGCGACACCGCCCAGTCGGCTGGTGAGTCCGGTGAGTCGAGAGGTCATGACTTCACGGCTCCGGCGGCGAGTCCGGCACGCCAGTAGCGCTGCAGGAGGAGGAAGGTCAGCACGATGGGAACGACCGAGACCAGGGCTCCCACGATGGTGAGGGTCTGCAGTTCGGGGAGCCGGCTGGTCTGCGACTGCCAGGTGAACAGGCCGAGGGTGACCGGGTAGAGGCGGTCGTCCTGCAGCATCACCAGGGGCAGCAGGAAGTTGTTCCAGATCACCACGAACTGGAACAGGAAGATGGTGACCAGGGCCGGAGCCATCAGGCGCAGCGCGATGGTGCGGAAGATGCGGAACTCGCCGGCTCCGTCCATCCGGGCGGCCTCGACGACCTCGTCCGGCACGGACGCGGCGGCGAAGATGCGGGAGAGGTACACACCGAACGGGCTGACGATGCTCGGCAGGAACACCGACCAGAAGGTGTTGGTCGCGTCCGCCTCGGCGAACAGCAGGAACAGCGGAAGGGCGAGCGCGGTCGCCGGAACGAGGACGCCGCCCAGCACGAGGGAGAAGACCGCCTCGCGGCCCCGGAAGGCGTACTTGGCGAAGGCGTACCCCGCCGCTGCGGCCAGCACGGTGGCGACGGCCGCACCGAGGCCCGCGTAGAGGAGGCTGTTGACGAGCCAGCGGGCGTAGACGCCGTCCTCCTGGTCGAACAGGGCGGCCAGGTTGTCGCCCAAGTGCCAGTGGGACGGCAGGAGTCCGGGGGTGGTGACGAGATCGCTCTGGCTCTTGGTCGAGGACACGAGCAGCCAGTAGACGGGCAGCAGCATGTAGCCGGCCACCAGGATCATGAACACCGTCGTGGCCGCGGACACGGCCCGGGATCCGGGCTGTCGCCGGGTCCGGTCCGCGGTGGCGTGCGCGCCGTCGGTGCGCGTCAGGACGCTCATGCCTGCCTCCTCGTGGCGAAGCGCAGGAATGCGAAGGACAGGAGGAACGTGACCACCGCGAGCAGGACGGACAGGGCGGCCGCTCCGCTGTAGTCGTCGCCGGAGGCCAGCGAGTAGGCGGCGAGGTTGGGCGTGTAGGTGCTGGTGACGCTGGTGGAGATGGCGCGGAACACCTGAGGCTCGGTGAAGAGCTGGAAGGAGCCGATGATGGAGAAGACGCCGGTGAGGACGAGGGCCGGACGGATGATGGGGACTTTGATGCGCAGGGCGATGGCCCAGCCGCTCGCCCCGTCCACCCGGGCGGCCTCGCCGATGTCGGCGGGAACCGCCTGGAGCGCGGCGTAGAGGATCAGCATGTTGTAGCCGGTGTACGTCCACGTCACCACGTTGCCGATCGACCACAGGATCGCGCCGGGCCCGAGGAGGTCGGCGTGCACTCCGGCGGAGTGCAGCAGGTCCACGACGGGTGACAGCCGGGGGTCGTACAGGAAGGCCCACATGAGGGCGGCGACGACTCCGGGGATGCCGTACGGCACGAAGTAGACGAGCCGGAAGAACCGCTTGGCGCGTGCCACCGCCGAGTCCAGCAGCAGGGCGAGTGTCAGGGCCAGGGCCAGCATCACCGGTATCTGTACGAGGGCGAAGCCTGCCACGCGCAGCACGCTGTCGGCGAAGAAGGGCTCGCTGACGACCTGGGTGTACTGCTCGAACCCGGCGAACACCGAGTGGGTGCGGCCGAAAGTGCCGCCGGTGCGCTCGGTCTTGTGCAGGCTCTGCCAGAACGCGTACCCGACGGGAACGAGGGTGAAGAGGACGAACGGGACGAGGAAGGGAGTGAGGAAGGCGTAGGGGGCGATGTTGCGGCGCGGACGGTGGGGCGACCGGTTCGGTTCGGTGGGTTTCACGGGTGACGGCCTTTGCGGGTGCTGTCCCCCGCCGCCCTGATGGGCGGCGGGGCGTGGCAGGGAGGGCGACCGGTCAGTCGGTCACGTCGAGCGACTGCTTGCGCAGGGAGTCGGCGCTCTGTGAGCCGGTCTCCTTCAGCACGTCACCGAGGGTGCTCTTGCCGCCGATGACCCCGGCCGTGCCGTCGCTGAGGTAGCGATAGGTGTCGGTCATCGTGGGGCCCCAGGTGAAGTCGGTGTCCACGTGGGCGGAGGCCTGCGCGAAGACGTCGAAGATCTTCTGCTTGCCGTAGAAGTCGACGGGCTGCTCGAGTGCCGGGAGGGTGAGACCGCTCTTCGCCGCCGGGTAGAGGCCGCCCTCGCGGTTGAGGATCTCCAGCGCCTCGGGGTCGCTGTTGAGCCACAGCGCGAAGGCGGCCGCTTCGGCGGGATGCTTGCTTCCGGCCAGCACCGCGGTGGTGGAGCCGCCCCAGTTGCCCGCCTGCTGGTCGCCGGGCTGCCACTGCGGCATCGGGGCGACCGCCCACTTGCCGGCCGTGGACTTGGCGTTGTCGCGGATGGTGCTGTAGCCCCAGGCGGCGCTCACCCACGTGACCACCTCGCCGGAGTTCCACGACTTGTACAGCGCCGGGGAGAAGCCCTGGAGGTCGGTGGCGACGAGCTTGTCGTCGATCATCTTCTGCCAGTAGTCGGCGACCTGTCTGCTCTCGGGCCGGTCGACGGTGACCTTCCAGGCGTCGCCCTTGCGCTCGAACATGGGCGCCTTGTTCTGCCACAGCAGACCGGTGAACCAGTTCGGATCGGTCTGCGAGAAGTGGGTGATGTACTTCCCCGCCTTCTTGAGCTTGCGGGCATCCGCCGCGTACTCGTCCCAGGTGGTGGGGGCCTTCATCCCGAGCTTGTCGAAGATGTCCTTGCGGTAGAAGAGCGCCATGGGGCCGGTGTCCTGGGGGACGGCCCAGACGCCGTCCTTGCCGCCGGCTCCGAACTCCACCTGCGACCAGGTCCAGTCGACGAACTTCTTCCCCGCATCGTCCACCCCGGGGCAGGCGGCGATGTCCCGCAGCCCGTCCTTGAGCCGGAAGCTCGCCAGTGAGTCGTACTCGATCTGACCGAGGTCCGGCGCCTTTCCGGCCTTCAGGGCATTGGCGAGGTTCTGGTACGTGCCGCCGTTCCCCGCGGGGGTCGTCTTCAACTTGACCTGGACCTGGGGGTTCTGACGGTTCCACAGGTCCACGGCCTTCTGCATCCCCGGAACCCAGGACCAGTAGTCCAGGGTCACGTCGCCGGAGGCCGGCTTGCAGGACGCGGCGTCGCTTCCGCCGTCCTTGCCGTCGCCACCGTCTCCGCCGCAACCGGTGACCACCGTGAGCGCCAGGACCGCGCCGGCGATCATGCAGCGTCTGGCCGTTGAAGTGCGTGCGCGCATCGTCATGAGTTGCTCCTTGCACCCGAGAGACCGCTCCGACGAAGCGGTGGGCGCAACCTTCACGACATGAATCGACACAAGTCAACAGGTCGGCGCAGATTTACTTGCTCCGAGTCTCCTTCGTGATGCGCCCGAGGCGCTACTTTGCGCAACTTTACCGCTCTGAACTGCAGCTTCTTGCACTCCTTGGTCGATCGACGTCAAGCAGGTCGTCATGCGGAATCGATTACGTTACGGTGGCCGGGCGCACTCCGCACCGGGCGGTGGGATGCGCACCCGAGGGTGGAGTTCCCTCGGCGGACAGGCTTCCCCCGAGCTCGTCTCCGAGCAGGAACTCCGCCCTCACCACGTCTGCTTGATCGCGTGCGCTGCCGTAGTCGGCGGACGACGGGAGCGAGGTCACTCCAGGCTTCGACGGGCGCCGAGCCGGGCAGCTCACCGGCGGGGCCCACGCCACCGGGCCGGCCCCGACGGAGCGGGCGAGGCGCATGCACGGCCGAAGCCCGCGGCCACCACGTCACCGCACCCGTCCGGAGCCCGCCCACACCGCCCTCGGGAGTCTCATGTCCGTCGAGGACATCAACACGGAAGCCTGGATCGTCTACGGGGAAAGGCAGTTGGCTCGTGCGTTCGTGCCGCCGGTTCCCCGCCACCTGAACTGGTCCCCCTGGGACGGCGTCGGCCCCGGGGCCGAGGTCCTGGGCGACCTCGTCGGCCGACGGGTCCTCGACATCGGCTCGGGGGCCGGTCACCACGCCGTGCACCTGGCCCGGGAACACGGGGCGCATGTGACCGGCGTCGAGATGTCGCCCAGCCAGCACGAACGGGCCGTTTCCACCCACGCGGGCGTTCCGCACGTGGAGTTCGTGCGGGACGACGTCGTCGACCATCTCGCGACGGCCGAGCCCTTCGACGCCGCGTACGCCATCGGCACGCTGGCCTTCCTCGACCCGCACCGCGTCCTGCCGGCCCTGCGTGACGGCCTGCGGCCCGGGGCGCCGCTGATTCTCTCCCTGTTGCACACCGACCTGCACGGCCGGGGTCCGTCGGCGACGGTCGAACCGCGCGAGCAGATGATCCTGCTCGGGGACGACCCGCCCCTGCCCACCCGGATGTGGGTCCTGACGCCGCAGGTGTGGGAGGACCTGCTCGCCGCGTACGAGTTCCGCGTGGAAGGGGTCGACCTGCTGCGGGGGCCCTGCGAAAGCACGCCCGTCGTGCAGCAGTTGATCCGTGCCCGCCGCCACGTGGAGCGGCCCACGCGCGTCTCCAGTCGCCCGCGCACGTCGCGGCCCCCCGTTCCGCACGCGGCCGTAGGCGTCGGCGCCGTCGTCCTCGGCGAGCACGGCGTGCTGCTCGGCCGCCACCGTCACGGCACCCTCGAACTGCCCGGCGGAACAGTGGAACCGGGTGAGTCCTTCGAGGAGACCGTCGTCCGGGAACTCGCCGAGGAGACCGGGCTGCTCGCCCGCACCGAGGACGTCACACTCCTCGGCACCCTTCTCGACAGGGTCGGTGACGTCGTACGCGTCACCGTAGGCGCGCTCGTCGCCGCCTGGCAGGGGGAGCCCGCGACGCAGCCGGACGAGAGCGTCGGCGACTGGGCCTGGTACCCCCTGGAGCGACTCCCCGACGGGCTGTTCGTCTGCAGCGCCCAGATCCTCGCGGCGTGGCGTCCGGACCTCGCCATCGCGCACACGCCCGCGTATTTCACGGCGTTCTCCCCCGGGCCGGCCCCGGCGCGGACGCCACCGGACGGCGTCATATGACGTGCGGGACGGAGGCGCCCTGAGCCACGACCGCAGCGCGCGGCCGCCGCGGTTGCGCAAGTGCCGCATCTGACAACCAGGTTGGCCGTTGTGCCGACTCTTGGGCACGCAGGTTCTGGTTCTGGCCGAACCGAGCGGATGACCACCACGTCGCAGTGGCAGCCGTACAGTTGTCGCCAGGCACCTATTCCGAGGAGAAGCACCACTCGTGCACGAAGCACCGATCTATGCGCAGCTGATCTCCGAACGCGGCGACATACCCCTGCAGGTCCGCAACGAAGCCCGCCGCATCCAGCGCGAACTCGACTGGGTCCTCAACTCGCAGCCCGCACCCGACGGCCTCCTGCCCGTGCGGCCCGCTGCCTCGCCCTCGAACCATCCTCCTCGCCAACTCGGGTCCGGCTCCCCCGACTGGTTCGCCTGATCCCTCGGACCGCCCGGGAGTGACCCGCGGTGCCACCGGCATGGTCGGGACCTGCCGGTTTCGGCACGCCCCGGGCCGGGGTGCGTCGACGTGGCCGACGGGGCGTTCCGGCCCGCCGGACATCGGGCGGAACCGGAGTCCTGCGGGGCTGCCGGTCAGGCGTAGCCCTCGCGGTCCGTCTCAGCGCACCGGGTGGCCGGCGGCTCCCGCGCTCAGCCCGTCCATGACCAGATCGAGCAGGCGAGTGGCACGCGGTTGCCAGTCTCCGTGCGGGTCGATCTGCCACAGGCCGGCGATGGCGAGGAGGAAGTCGTCCCCGGTGACTCCCGGGCGGATGGTGCCGGCCTCCTCGTTGGTGCGGAGCAGCAGCTCCGCCGCGGAGGTCACCGGGGTGTGCCCCGGTTTCGCCGGGCTGTTCGGCGCGCTGGTGGCCTGGCGGATGGCGTCGGCCAGGCCGGCCTTGGTCATCGCGAACCGGGCCAGGTGGTCCATCCACTCCCGCAGGGCCCGCTCGGGCTCATGGGTCGCCAGCAACTCGGTGGCGGCGTCGGCGACCTGCTGCATCTCGTGCCGGTAGATCTCCAGGACGAGGGCTTCGCGGTTGGGGAAGTTGCGGTAGAACGTGCCCTGTCCGACGCCGGCCTTCTTGGCGATCACGCTGAGGGGTGCGTCCGCACAGCGGGTGAGCTCGGCGACGGCCACGGCCAGGATGCGCTCGCGGTTCCGCTGCGCGTCCGAGCGCAGGGGTGCGTCCTTCTTCTGCTGCACTCGTCCTCCTCGCGGGCTCGTGGCCGAATCCCGTCCTTGCTAAGCGGACAACTGTCCACTACGTTTTTCCGACGAGCGGACAACTGTCCGGTTAGCCACCTTAGCGAGTGCGCGGCCGGAGTGGACAGCCGGCGACGGTCGGCACCGGCCTTCCTTCCCTGCATCCTCCCCGATTCCGGCCCGCCGCCGCCATACGCGGCGCCGGCTCCCCCGCCCCCGACACCCCTCCGGCTCCCGACACGTCTTCGCGTATTCCGTTACCTCTTGCTGCCGGGCCGTCCTCACGAGCCGGCCCGGGCCTGCGAAAGAAGGCTGATCATGGCCCCAGCACCTTCGTCGACGTACAGCGCCGTCACCTTGAACATCAACGGCGAGAAGCACACGCTGACCGTCGACCACCGCACCACCCTGCTCGACGCCCTGCGCGAGCGGCTCGATCTGACCGGCACCAAGAAGGGCTGCGACCAGGGCCAATGCGGGGCCTGCACCGTCCTTGTCGACAACCGGCGAACGGTCGCCTGCCTGCAGCTGGCCGTGGCGGCCGAAGGCCGGGAGATCACCACCATCGAAGGCCTCGCCGAGGGCGACCGACTCCACCCCGTGCAGCAGGCGTTCCTCGATCTGGACGGCTATCAGTGCGGGTACTGCACGCCCGGCCAGATCTGTTCGGCCGTCGCCGTCATCGAGGAGCACGCCGCCGGCTGGCCGAGCGCGGTCACCGACGACCTACGCCCCGCAGCGGGACCACCGCCGCTGAGCGCCGAGGAAATACGGGAACGGATGAGCGGCAACCTGTGCCGATGCGGCGCCTACGTGTCGATCGTGCAGGCAATCGCCCGCGCCGCCGAGTCCGACGCGCGGAACGCCGCCGCGGCGGACGGTCACGAGGCCTCGAACGACACGCGGTCCGCGCGGCAGGAAGGGGCGTCGGCGTGAAGGAGTTCGGATATCAGCGCGCCGTCGACGTCTCCGGCGCCCTCGCCCTGCTCGACGCCGACCCGGACGCCCGGTACCTCGGCGGCGGCACCAATCTCGTCGATCTGATGAAGACCGGCGTGGAGCGGCCCGGCCGACTCGTCGACATACGCGAACTCCCCCTGGACGCGATCGAGTCGACCGGGGACGGCGGGCTGCGCATCGGCGCGACCGTCACCAACAGCGACCTCGCGGCCCACCCCGCCGTACGCGCCGGCTACCCCGCTCTGGCCCAGGCGGTCCTGGCCGGTGCCTCCGGGCAGCTGCGCAACATGGCCACGGTCGGTGGCAATCTGCTGCAGCGCACTCGCTGCGGCTACTTCACCGACGTGACCAAGCCCTGCAACAAGCGCATCCCCGGGAGCGGTTGCCCAGCGGTCGAGGGCGAGCACCACAACCACGCGATCCTGGGCGCCTCCGAGCACTGCGTGGCCACCCACCCCTCCGACCTCGGGGTGGCCCTGACCGCCTTCGACGCCGTCGTCACCTATGAAACGGCGGACGGTCCGGGGCAGGTGCCCCTGTCCGACTTCTACCTCCCGGTGGGCGACACCCCGCACCGGGAGACCGCGCTCCCTCCGGGGGCGCTGATCACCGGCGTCACCCTGCCGCCCGCCCCGGAGGGTGCGAACTCCCGCTATCGCAAGGTGCGCGAGCGGGCCTCGTACGCGTTCGCGATCGGATCGGTGGCAGCCGCGCTCCACGTCCGGGACGGCGTCGTACAGGACGTGCGCCTCGCGTTCGGAGCAGTGGCCTCCCGGCCCTGGCGGGCCCGTGCTGCCGAACAGGCCCTGACCGGCCGGCCCGTCGACGCCGCGGCCTTCGCTGCCGCCGCGGACGCCGAACTCGCGGCCGCGCGACCGCTGCCGGACAACGGATACAAGGTGACGCTGATGCGCAATCTCGTCGTCGCCGTGCTGAGCGAACTCGCCGAGGAGGCCGCCCGATGACCACCACCACGACGGGGACCACGGCGACGGGCACGGCCGTCGGAAGCCCGCACACCCGTGTGGAGGGCCGCGACAAGGTCACCGGGGCGGCCCGCTACGCGGGAGAGATCCCCTTCACCGAACTGGCCTACGGCTGGCTGGTGTTGTCCACGGCCGCCCGCGGCCGCATCCGCTCGGTGGAGACCGCGCCGGTGCTGGCGATGCCGGGCGTCCTCACCGTTCTCCACCACGGCAACGCCCCGCGCGTCGACATCGACTACGTCGGCATGCTCGGCATGCCGCCGGACCCGACCGCGGCCGTGTTCCAGCACGACCGCGTGCCGCACGCGGCCTGGCCGGTGGCGCTGGTCGTCGCCGAGACCGGTGAGCAGGCGAGGGAGGCCGCCGAGGCACTGGTGGTCCGCTACGAGGAGGAACCGCACGACGTCGGCTTCTCCGGCGGACGTGAACATCCGGACGCGTACACGATGCCCGGGCCGGGTGGGCCGGGCGTGACGGAGAAGGGTGACCTGGAGGCCGAGCTGGCCGCGTCCGCGGTCGTCCTGGACGCCGAGTACACCACGCCCGAGGAACACCACAACCCCATGGAGCCTCACGCGGCGACAGCCCGGTGGGACGGCGGCCGGCTCGAAGTCGTGGACTCCAATCAGGGCACGGTCTGGGTCGCGGACGAACTGGCGAAGATGTTCTCCCTCGACCCCTCCTCGGTGCGGGTGCGGTCCGAGCACGTCGGCGGCGGCTTCGGAAGCAAGGGGGTCCGCGCGCACCAGGTGGCCGCGGTGATGGCGGCCACCGTGCTGTCACGCCCCGTCCGCGTTGTCATGACGCGCCGTCAGATGTTTTCGCTCGCCGGCTACCGCAGCCCCACCTCCCAGCGCATCCGGCTGGGCGCCGACGGCGAGGGGCGGCTGCGCGCGCTGGAGCACAGCTCTCTGAGCCAGACCTCGACCGTGCACGAGTTCATCGAGTCGGGCGCGGGCGTGTCCCGCGTCATGTACGACGCCCCCGCGCACCACACCGCCAACCGGGTCGTACGGCTCGACGTCCCCACTCCGACGTTCATGCGTGCCCCCGGCGAGGCACCCGGCTCGTTCGCCCTGGAGTCGGCGCTCGACGAGCTGGCCGAGAAGTGCGGCATCGACCCGATCGAACTGCGTCTGCGGAACGAGCCCGCCGCCGGGCCCGTGTCCGGGCTGCCGTTCAGCACCCGCAACCTGCCGGCCTGTTTCCGGGAGGGAGCCGCGCGGTTCGGCTGGGCGGACCGTGATCCGCGTCCGGGCCTGCGTCGGGACGGCCGCTGGCTGCTCGGCACCGGCACGGCCGCAGCCTCCTTCTTCGCCGGGGCCGCGCCCTCCACCGCGGCCGCGACCGCCGAGGCCGACGGCACCTTCACCGTCCGGATCAGCGCCGCGGACATCGGAACCGGCGCCCGGACCGCGCTCACCCTGATCGCCGCCGACGCCCTGCGGGTGCCGACCGACCGGGTGCGTGTGCGGATCGGCGACAGCGACTTCGGTCCGGCCATGATCGCCGGCGGTTCGATGGGCACCCGGTCGTGGGCCTGGGCCGTCACGGCCGCGGCGGACGAGCTGCGGGAGCGGCTCGCCCTCGGCGACGGCATCCCGCCGGAGGGCATCACCGTGCGGTCGGACACCACGGCGGCCATCGGAGCCCTCGCCCAGAAGGAACGGCACTCCTTCGGTGCGCAGTTCGCCGAGGTCGCGGTGGACGTGACCACCGGCGAGGTGCGGGTCCGCCGCATGCTCGGCATCTTCGCGGCCGGCCGCATCGTCAATCCGCTCACGGCCCGCGGCCAGTTCGTCGGCGGCATGATCTGGGGCATCTCGATGGCCCTGCACGAGGAGGCCGTCAGGGACCGGGCCACAGGCGCCCACTACGGTGCGGACCTCGCGGGCTATCACGTCGCCACGCACGCCGACGTGCCGCTCGTCGAGGCGGACTGGGTGGACGACCCGGACCCGGACGACCCGGTCGGCATCAAGGGCATCGGCGAGATCGGCATCGTGGGCGCCGCCGCGGCGATCGCCAACGCCGTCTGGCACGCGACGGGCGTACGCCATCGCAGCCTGCCCATCCGACCGGATCGTGTCCTGGGAGCGGCCGCCCATGCTTGACATCGCCGACGAGCTGGCTCGCTGGGTCGAGGAGGGCAGGGAGTTCGCCGTCGCCACGGTCGTGGCCGTCGGTGGGAGCGCACCGCGCGGTCCGGGCGCCGCCCTCGCCGTCGACAGCTCGGGAACGGCCGTCGGCTCGGTCTCCGGCGGCTGCGTGGAAGGCGCGGTGTACGACCTGTGCGTCCAGGCGCTCCAGGACGGCGGGACCGTCCTGGAGCGGTTCGGCTACAGCGACGAGGACGCCTTCGCGGTGGGACTGACCTGCGGCGGGATCCTCGACGTCATGGTCAGTCCGGTCGCCGCGAGCGGCCCGGCCCGCGAGGTTCTCCGGTCTGCGCTCAAGGCGGCCGCATCGGGTGAGCCCCGGGCCCTCGCACGAATCGTCCGGGGCCCGGCCGAACTGCTCGGCCGGGCACTGCTGGTGGGCGCCGACGGGTCGTACGAGGGGTCCTACGGCAGTGGTGCCCCGGACCTGGACCGGGCGGCGGCGGCCGAGGCGCGGGCGATGCTGGATGCCGGACGCACCGGCACCTTCGATCTCGCGGAGGACGGGACGCACTGCCCCGGCGGGCTCACCCTGCTCGTGGAGTCGAACACGCCGCCGCCCCGCATGATCGTGTTCGGCGCGATCGACTTCGCCGCGGCGCTCGTCCGGGCCGGTAAGTTCCTCGGCCACCACGTCACGGTGTGCGACGCCCGCCCCGTCTTCGCCACCCGGGCCCGCTTCCCCGAGGCGGACGAGGTCGTGGTCGACTGGCCGCATCGCTATCTGCGGCGCACCGTGACCGATGGACGGACGGTGCTGTGCGTGCTCACCCACGACGCCAAGTTCGACATCCCCCTGCTGAAGCAGGCCCTGCGGATGCCGGTCGCGTTCGTCGGAGCGATGGGCTCGCGCAGGACCCACGCGGACCGGGAGCGGCGCTTGCGCGAAGTCGGTGTGACCTCTGCGGAGTTGGCCCGGCTCCGGTCACCGATCGGCCTCGACCTCGGCGCCCGCACCCCGGAGGAGACCGCCCTGTCCATCGCTGCGGAGATCATCGCCACCCGCAGCGGAGGAACGGGCCGGCCGCTCACGGGTTCGGGAACGCCGATCCACCGCGACGGGGAACGGAAGGCGACGGAGGCTGCCTAGGAGGTCTCGGCCGGGTCCTGCGCCGTGCGGGGCCCGGCGCAAATGAAGGACGGGTGGGCCGGGCCGGGCGCGGCGGTGGTCGGTGCGGTGCCGCGCCCGGGTCGGGCCGTTCGGGCCGTGCGTCAGCGGCCGGCTTGCAGGGCGGTCCACGTGGCGGGGCCGACCGTGCCGTCGACGCTCAGTGAGCGGCTGCGCTGGTAGTCCCGGACCGCCTGGTCGGTGCCCGGTCCGAAGTCGCCGTCCGCGGAGACGGTACGTCCGAGAGCGGCCGTCAGGGACCGCTGGAGACGCTGTATGGCCGAGCCCGTGCTGCCCTGGCTCACCACCGGCACGGTGCCGGCCGACAGGAGCGCGGTCCAGGTGTGCGCGCCGACAACGCCATCGGCGCCGAGTCCGCGTGCCCGCTGGAAGGCGGTGACGGCCGCGGTGGTCTTCGAGCCGTAGCTGCCGTCCACGGTGCCCGCGTCGAAGCCCTGCTGGTTGAGGAGTGACTGTGCCGCGGACACCTGGGGTCCGGAGGAACCGGAGCGGAGCGTGTCGTAGGACGGGAAGGACAACGGGACGTCGCCTCCGCCTCCCGTACTGCCGCCCACCAGTTGCATGTAGTACGTCCAGTTCCAGTTCGGCCCCGGATCGGTGTGGTCGTTGCCCGGCACCTCGGAGTGTCCGACGATGTGGGCGCGGTCCTTGGGGATGCCGTAGCGGTTGCAGAGGGACGCCGTCAGTGCCGCGGAGGAGCGGTACATCGCGTCGGTGAACCAGCTCGGGTTGTCGACGTATCCCTCGTGCTCGATGCCGATGCCGGTGGAGTTGCCCGAACGGGCGTGCCAGGCCGTGTCCTTGTCGCGCACCATCTGGGTGATCTGACCGTCCGAGGACCTCACCACGTAGTGGGCGCTGACCTCGGCCGACGGATTCTGGAACCAGCTGATCGTCCCGGCGTACGAGCCCTGCGTGACGTGGATGACGACCTTGCTGATCGGCGCGGTGCGACCGACCGCGTAGTTGGCGGTGCTGGCGGCGACCCAGAGGGCCGACGGGTAGTCCGGACTCTGCGTCGACTGCGGCGTGACGTCGTCGTACCGGCCGCGTTCGGGTGCGACGGGCCGGGCGGGGAGCGTCAGTTCCTCACCCTCGGGCGTGCGGGCCGTCACGCCGTCGGCGAGGAAGGTGTACACGGTCTCGGCGTAGCGGCGCGCCCCGGAGGGATCGATGGCGCCGCTGTACCGGGCGACCAGCGGATACCACGCGTCGGTGTCGTGCCGGTCGGCCGGGCCGAGGCCGGCTTCGTCGGCGTAGGCGCGCAGTACGGCCGCTCCCCCGCGGACGTTGGCCGCCGTGTCCGTGCGGAGTTCGCGGGGTGTCTCGCCGGTGAGTCGGGACGCCAGCTCCAGGGTGTGCTGGTCGGGGTTGCTCACCAGGTGCATCACCCCGTAACCGCCGGCCTGACTCGGCAGGCCCGCGTGGTCGTCGAGGTGGGTTTCGCCGTAGCCGAGGGCGATCAGGACGTCGCGTGGCACGTCGAACTCGGTCGCCGCCCGGGTGAAGGCGCGACCGACCGGGCCGGGTGTGCCGGGGCCCTGCCCTGCGGGCGCGGCTCCGGCCGGCTGGACGGTGACGGAGAGCACGGTCAGGGTGCCGAGGGCGGCGAGGGTGGCGCGGCGCAGTGGTGGGCGGGGCGGTCTGCGGTACATGGGGGGGTGCCTCCGGAGGGGAGTGGATTACGGGTGCGTCGCGTGGGGCCGGTCGACCGGAGGGGCGGGTGGCCTGCCGGGGTCGGACGGTGGCACGGGGCGCCGGCGCGCGTCCGGGGGCCGGGAACACGTCGGGGTGTCCCGGGCCCCCGGGTCCCGGCTCGGCTCAGGTCGGGCCCGGCCGGGCGGCGGGATGCCGGACGGGCCGGGTCATATGGTGCCGCTCTCCCACCACCAGGCCCGGCCGAGGTCCGCACGGCTGTCGACGTGCTGGTGGTCGACGGTGTACCGCTCCAGCCCGGAGAACCCGCAGGTCTCCGCCTTCTGGTAGACCGTCCGGTTGCTCACGCCGGGTACCGTGAGGTCGGCCGCCGTGCCGTACAGGTGCATGCTGTCGCTGGCTCCGCCGATCTCGGCGTTGTGCGCGATGCTGCGGAAACCCGAGTTGACCGTGATGGCCGTGTTCCCGAGCTTCTTGCGCAGGGCCTCCAGCTTGTACATGGCGCGGCGGGCGTTCTCCCGGACGGCCGCCGCGCTCACCTTGCCGCCGTTGAAGGTGCCGCTCGACCGGTCGGTGAACTCACTCCAGTTGAAGTGGGCCGTCGAACCGTCCGACTGCTCCAGGGCGTTGAGCTGGGCCTGGGTGGCCGGCCCGGCGCTGCCGTCGACGGCCAGGCCGTACGCCGCCTGGAACCTGCGTACCGCTGCGGCCGTGCCCGGCCCGAAGTCGCCGTCGATGCTCACGCGCGAGTGGCTCGCGGAGTCCGCGGCCCAGCCGGCGACACGGATCTGGAGTTCGGTGACGTCTGCTCCGCTCGCCCCCTGGTTCAGGGTGCGGGACCAGCCGTAGGCCCGTGCGGTGCCCGACAGGAGCAAGGGACCGGCGAGGGCACCCACGGTCGCGGCGAGGCTTCCGCGCAGGAGCGCACGGCGGTTCGGGGAGCGCAGAGGAGAGGTCATCCTGATTCCTTGGGGGGAGTGAGGGGTTTCCGGCCGGAAGTACAGGTGTGTCAGTACGCGAGCAGGAACGGCACCGCTTGGGCGTCGGTGTCGTAGGCGTGCACACGCAACGTGAAGCGGGTGCCGTCCTTGACGTCGGGGGCGACGGTGGCCCACTGGGGTCCGAAGGTCGAGTAGGCGTTGTCGTGGTTGCACAGCGAAGTGTGGTCGACGAAGACCACGCAGGCGTCCAGGAACACCCCGGGATCCGACGTGTTGAGCTTGATGTTGATGTCGGCGCACCGCGAACGGGTTGGGCGGCGGCCGTGGTTCGTGGGGCCTGTGCGACGGAGCGAGTTCATGGTCCGGCTTCCGCCTCGAACTGTCATGCTCATTCGAAGGTGCTGAAATATCGCAGACGGAAAGGGTGATGGCCGTTGCTCCGCTTCCATTTCTCTGCTGAGGATCTGGCCAGGACCCGGGTCGCCGCCGCTCCGCACCCGCTGTGGGAGATCGCCGCCAGCCTGCACCGCTTCCAGACCCCCGCGGGGCGATGGGCGTATGCGCAGTGGTACCGGCTCGCACGGGAACGGCTGCGGGCGGCGGGGCTGGAGGACGCGGTGCGGCGGGTTTTGTTGCCGCTCTTCCCCCGCGCGGCCTATTTCCCCGACTTCCTCACCCCGTTGGAGGGCACCGCCGGGCTGGAGGCCGGGCTGGAGGCGATCCTCAGCACCCCGCCGGACCAGGTCGCGGCCGAACTCGCCACCCTCGCCCGGGTCACCCGGGTGCCGTCCTGGCTGGGCCGGCTGCCGGAGAGGGAGATGCGCGGCGAGCTGGTGGACGTGCTCCGCGCCTACCACCGGGCCGTGATCGCACCCCACGAGGAGTGGATGCACGAGAGCCTGCACACCGAGCGGATCCGGCTGGCACGTCACCTGCTGGACGGCGGCACCCAGGGTCTGCTCGAAGGGCTGGGGCCGGCGGTGCGGTGGAGTCACCCCCGACTGGAGATCAGCACCTACCCCACGGAGCACGACATCCGGCTGGAGGGCCGTGGGCTGCTGCTCATTCCGTCGTACTTCTGCTGGAAGGGACCGATCTCTCTCGCGGATCCGGAGTTACCCCCGGTGCTCATGTACTCCCTGCACCACGAGGTTCCCGCCGTCGGCGGCAAGTCAGCGGGCGGCGGCCCCGGTTCACCGCCGCTGCAGGTACTGCTGGGCCGGGCCCGAGCCGCCGTGCTGCAAGCCGCGGCCGCCGGAGCGACCACGACCGAAGCCGCCCAGCGGGCCGGAGTCACTCCGGCCACGGCCACGCACCACACCACCGCACTGCGCGACGCCGGCCTCATCACCAGCCGCCGCCAGGGAAACTCCGTGATCCACACCCTGACTCTGCTGGGAGCGACCATGCTGAGCACGAACCTGCGGGAGCCCCTGGAGGAACGAACGCCCCGCTGACCCGCACCGGAGGCGTCCGCCGAGGAGAGCGGCGAGCGACGAACACAATCGGTGGCGTTCCGCGTCAAGATCAGGAAGGCTCGCACGCATGGTCTCAGTTGTGCAGAACGTGGCGATCGACTGTGCGGATGCCTACGAGCTCGCCCGGTTCTGGAGCGGGGTGACCGGAGGCCCGCTGCATCCCGAGGACGGACCGGGCGCCCAGGAGACCCAGGTGATGCCGGCAAAGGGTCCGGTGCTGTACTTCCATCAGGTGCCCGAGGGCAAGACGGTCAAGAACCGGATCCACCTGTGCCTGCGCCCCGAGACCTCGCGCGATCAGGAGGTGGACCGGCTCCTGCGCCTCGGTGCCACCTCTGTCGCCGATCACCGGAATGCGGATGGTTCGGGCTGGGCGGTCCTCGCTGATCCGGAGGGCAACGAGTTCTGCGTTCTGCGCAGTGATTCCGACCGAGCCGCCATGAGTTCCTGACGGTCACGCGCCGTCCTGGCCGGTGCGGGCACGGCGGACCTCGCCTTCCCCGCACCGGCCACCGCTCAACCGTCGGACCCGGACGCCTGACCGATCGGCCCCGTCACGCCTCCGGATCCGTTCGCGATCGACGCTCTAGAACGGGCCCGCGTTCTGCCGCGCGGCGTTCGTCGTGACCACACCCCGGGCGAGCCCTTGGTCCGCCGCAACGCGCTGCTCGGCCCCGGGCTCTCCCGAGCCGCCCCTGCGCCGCAGCACGACCAGACACGCACCCACGGCGCCCACGAGCGCGACGACCGCGCATGCCATGAAGATCATGATTCCCCCCGCTCATCCCGGTGGAATCGACTGCCGAATCCTCCGTTGACCTGCATTGTCCTCCACCACCGCATCCGCGCAAGAGCCTGGCGGAGCGTACGCCGCGCAGGCACCGCCGCCGGACGAATGCCAGGACCGTGCGCCCTCCTCAACACTCCTTCACAGCGTGCAGAAACGTGACGCCGAGCCACGGGCCGCTGTACCAGTAACCGGGGCCGAGCCCGCGCAGTGTGCCCTGACCGAGGTGTGCGGCGTACTTCCTGGCCATGGGCCAGAAGTCGGCGATGAGCAGCTGCCCACCGGGGCGCAGCACCCGCATGGCCTCGTCCACCGCACGGAGCCGTGCCTCGGACGACGGGATGTTGTGGATCGCCAACGCGCTGGTCACGACGTCGAAGGAGTGGTCCGCGAACGGCAGCTCGGTCATGTCCGCCGTACGCACGTCCACCCGGTCGGCGACCCCTGCCGCGGCGGCGTTGGCGAGCGTGACGTCCGGCCGGTTCCCGCTCTGGTCCACTCCGGACCACAGGTCCACGCCGACGGCATGCCCCTTCGGCAGTCGCCGGGCCGCCTCGATCAGCACCGCGCCTCGCCCGCAGCCCAGGTCCGGCAGCTGCTCGTCCCCCTTCAAGCCGGCCCGCTCCAGCTCCCGGTTCCAGATGCGCAGCTTGCCGTGCAAGGTGGTGTGCAGGTAGATGCCGGTGCCGGCGAGCAGGACCGCGCCCGCGGTCGCCGTCGCGTTCCGTCCGCGCGGCCATCGGCCGGCAGCCGCGCAGCAGGCCGCGCCCATCGCGCCGAGCACCGCCGGGAAGGCCGGGGCATCGACGCCGTACCGCGGCCGAGCAGTTCGTGCCGGTGGGAAGTCACCCTGAGTCTTGGACATGCCCACAGCGTCGCAAGGTCAACTGCCGGGGGTCTTGTAGAAATGTTTCCCGGACAGGTAGGCGGGAGCGGCCCAGGCGACGTCGTCGACCGCGAGCCACGGCTCCATCGCGACGGCCGCGGGCGTCATCCCGGCGAAGGCCCTGACGTCCCGGTGGAGGTGGGACTGGTCGACGTAGCCGATCTCCGCCGCCACCCGTGCGGCACTGTGCCCCGCCGCGAGGCGGTGCGCCGCGTGGTCGAAACGGACGAGTTGAGCGGCACGCTTCGGAGTGATCCCGACCCGGGCTCGGAACCGGGACCACAGGCGCTTGCGGCTCCATCCGGTCTCCGCCGCCAGCCGCTCGATGCGAAGCCCTCCCCGGCTTCTCACCATCCGCCCCCAGGCAAAGGCGATCTCAGGCTCGACCGCCGGTCCCTCCCCGAGTCGTCGAACCAGCGCGGTCTCGGCAACGGCGAACCGGTCGTCCCATGACCGGGCAGCGCGTAGCTGCTCGTACATGCGCGCAGCGTCACGGTTCCAGAGGTCGTCGAGGCGGACGACCGCCCCTTCCCACTCCGAAGAGACGCCAAGTACCGCGTGGGCCACCACCGGTGACAACCGCACCTGCAGACATTCGATCTCGCGCCCGCGCCCGCGAACGCCGCTGGGAGCGAGCCCGATGACGACACTGCTCTCCTGTCGAAGACCACCGACGTCATCGACGGTGAAGGGCCCGTCACTCAGGTTGATGGCCATCGTGACCGCCGGATACGGGACAACACCCAGGTCCACGGGGTCGGTCGTACGAGCGCGGAAGCCGGCCATGCTGATCCCGGGCAACCGTCCGGGACGCGACGGAGTGGCGATGTCCCACACCGCTGCGGCATCGTCAGCCGACTCGGACCCTCGCATGCCGCCAGGCTAGGCGACATGCGTCCAAGGCGCGATGCCCGGCGCCCGGCAACACCGACGGCTCGTGCAACCGCCCCGGACCGGGAAGGACGGAGCCTCAGTCGGGCAGGGCCACCGTCAGGTCCACCTCGACGAGTTGTCCGGGAAAGCCCAGCTGGGCAACCCCCAGCAGGGTGCTGGCGGTGGTGAACGCCGGGCCGAGGGCGGAGTCGTTGAGCCGGCGCCACGCGGCTGCGAGTACCTCCCTGTCCTCGCTCCGTACGTAGATCACCGACCGCACCACGTGCTGCGGCAGGGCGCTCACCGCGGCCAGGGCCGTGAGCGCGTTCGCGACCACCTGGTCGACCTGTGGTGCGAGGGAACCGGGACCGGCCAGGTCGCCGTTCGGATGGAGCGGGCACTGTCCCGCCAGGTAGGCCGTACGGCCCGCCTCCACCACGGTGACGTGGTGGTAGCCGGGTGTGCGGTGCAGCGACTCGGGGTTGATGCGGGTGATGTTGTCCGTCACGTCCGTGAGTCTGACCCGCGTTCGTCCCGGATGCACGGGAGTTTTCCCGGAGTCGGCTCACGGTTGCGGTCGAGGGAGACCGGAGAAGGTCCCGGATGCCGACCGGTGGTGAGGCGCGCATCCTGCGGGCCGGCCGACCCGCGCGTCCGGGAGTCACCCGGATGGAGTGCAACCGTCCGCGGCGCCGGGGGCGAATACCGGACATGGCGCCCGTTGATGCGGCGCAGCCACGGCGGGACGACGAGGTCCCGGCCTCCGGAAGGGATGCACATGAAACTCAGCGACGAGTTGCCCGTCGATCACACCCTGGCCTCGGTCTACCGCTACGGCGCCGCCTTCTGCGGCCTGGTCCTGCTCGTCTTCGGCGTCCTCGGGTTCGCCGACCGGCTGAGCCCGTTCACCACGGACGGACAGCGTGTCGCGGGCATGTCGACCAACGGCGTCCTCAGCCTCGTCTCCGTGGTCGTCGCGCTGGCCCTCATCGGCGGTGCGGTCGTCGGCGGCAACTTCGCGTCGACGCTCAACATGGTCGTCGGCACGCTGTTCCTGCTGAGCGGGTTCGCGCACATCTTCATCCTCGACAAGGCGCCCAACGTGCTCGACTTCGGGATGACCAACGTGATGTTCAGCTTCGTCATGGGACTCGTCATCCTCACCTTCGGGATGTACGGCCGGGTCTCCAGCAAGCTCTCGCACGACAACCCCTACTGGCGGCGTCGTCACGCACGGGAGGCGGCGAAGGAATCCCTGGCCCGCCGACGGGCGGAGCAGGCCCCCGCCGGACTCCCCGCGGAGGCTGAACGCCCCGCGGTCACCTCCGCGGCCAGGGCGGCGGACCAACCCCCGGCCTGAGCGTCCGGGCCGGGCTGACCCACGCCGGCCGCCCACGTGCCGACCCTGCGAGGCACATATGGCTCATCCAGGAGAAATTGCTTATATTTCTGTCTACCTCTGCCGGGTCACGCGGTGCTGCGAGCGCCGCGGTACTGGGCGCTGCCCGTGAACGGGCGGCACATGATCGGCGGAGGCCCCGATGCGTTCTTCGATGCCACCTTCCCCCTGCGGCTGCTGCCCGTCCGTGCCCGGCGACGGCACCGGTCGCACGACGGACCGGAGGGGGGTCCAGACGTGAACTGGCGCGATGCGGCGGCTTGCCGCTTCGAGGATCCCGAACTCTTCTTCCCGATCGGCGAGGACGGCCTGTCGCGCCGGCAGGCCGAGCAGGCCCGCGCCGTCTGCCACCGATGTCCCGTGATGACGGCCTGCCGCGCCTGGGCTCTGCGCAACGGTGAACGAGACGGTGTCTGGGGCGCGATGACCGCGGACGAACGCCGGAGGCGACGCCTCGGGCGTCTGGCCGGGAGCGAGCCCTAGCCGGACACGTCCCGGGAGCGAGCCCTAGCCGGACACGTCCCGGGAGCGATCAGGCCGGTCGCTGCATCCGGCACCCACCCACGGCCCGAATAGGCGGTGGGCAACGTCGAGGGTCCGCATCCGTCGGGCCCTGCGCGGCAAGCGTGCAGGTCAGAGGCCCGTGACCGGACTCCGGTGCCGCCCGTCGGGCGGCGCCGTGCCGTCCGGACGCCGGGACTTCCGGGCCCGCCGGCGCCGGATCGCTCGACCGGGGTACGTCAATGGAGGCCGAGGAAGCGTCATGCACCACACCCCGCGCACCCGCCACGGTGCCGCAGCGTCCCGCCGGGCCGAGGAGATCACCGCTCTCGCGCCCAGGCCGCTGCGGCACGTCCTGTTCCGGCAGCAATGGCGGGACCTGGTGTTCCTGCACTGGCCCGCCGACCCCTTCGAGATCGCACGGCTTCTTCCGCCGGGCACGGTGCCCGACCTGCACAACGGCCGCACCTACGTGGGCCTGGTGTTCTTCCGCATGCGGGACCTCGCCCTGGGCCGGACGCGCGCGCTGCCGTACCTGGGCAGCTTCGGTGAGGTCAACGTACGTCTCTACAGCCGGGATGCGCTGGGGCGGCGCGGTGTGGTGTTCCGGTCGCTCGACTGCGACCGGCTGCTTCCGGTGCTCGCGGCCGAGGCGGCGTTCCGGCTGCCGTACCGGTGGTCCCGGATCCGCTCGCAATGGTTCGACAGCCGCCTGATGTACCGGACACGCCGCCGGGGGCCCTCGGGCGCGGGGGCATCGGTATGGGTCGACGTCCACGACGAGCCGGTGTCGCCGAGCCCCCTCGAGGAGTTCCTGACCTACCGCTGGGGCCTGCACGGGCGGGCGTTCGGGCGGTCGTACTACCTGCCCAACGCGCATCCCACCTGGAACTTCCATGCCTGCACCCTGCTCGACCGGGACGACTCACTGATCGCGGCGGCCGGGCTCAGCACCCCGGCGCAGGAACCCGTCAGCCTGCTGTACTCCCCCGGCCTACCGGTCCGGTTCGGCACGCCGGAATTCCTTCCCGTGCCCGGGGCCGATCCGCGCCCGGTACCCGGTTTGGGTCCGCGCCACTGAGCCCGTACGCCCGCACGGCAACCGTACGACGGGCCCCTGTGAGGCCGACCTTCACCGGCCGGTCACGAGCGCAGGAGCGTGATCGCGCCCGTCGCGGCGACGCCACCGCCGGTCGTCACGAGGAAGCGCATCCCCGTCGGCTCCGGCGCCACCTCGACCTCGGCGCCGCACGCGGGCACCGGCGCGAGCAGGTCCACGCGCAGACCGATGACAGCCGCAGCCGTCAAGCCACAGCTCAGCAGCGCGGCCTGCCGCCCGGCTTCCATCACCGCGGGGGCCGCCATCCTGCCGGGTCGGCTGCCGAGCAGGACCGGGTGCCCGGGATCGCGCGGCGCGATCACCAGCCGCCCTTGTGGCGCACGGGCGAGCAGCACGTCGGCGTCGGTCGCGGCCCCCATCCCGGCAGCCGCGGGGTAGAGCAGGGTCGCGGAAGGCGCCTCGTCCCCGACCCGCGCATCCCCTGATTCCTGACGCGCGAATCGCATGCTGCACGAACCGAAGGGCCTGCCCTCGTGCAGGTACTCGGCCGTGACCCGATAGGCGGCGACCGCACCGCCTTCCGACGCGAGATCGCTCACGACGACCCGGACGGAGACATCGGTGGCACTGCCCGTCTCCCTGGGCCGCGTGTGCGGGTCGAAACCCAGGCTGACGGAGACAGGCTCCAGCGGTGCGCTGTCAGATCGCCTCGGATCCGCTCCGGCCAGGGCCACGGCGAGCTGACGCGTGGACTCGACCATGATCAGCGGGTGGTGGGGCACGGCGGTCAGGGAACGTTCGTTGAGCGGGTGCAGGCGTGGCCACTGGCAGTGGGCCGCGAAGCAGTGGCTTCCCAGCCGGCGCAGGGAGACGACCAGCATCGACGCCATGGTCTCCAGGCCGATCGTGCGCCAGGTGAGCGCCACCTGGGCCTCGGGCAGCTCCGCCCGCGGGGCCCTGGCCTCCTGGAACGGATCGCGCCCGCGAGTCTCGTCCGTCCGGTCACCGGGCTCGGACCGCCAGTCCACCGCCACAGCATGCATCCGGGTCTCCTGCCCGTGAGAGACAACGGCCGTCGGCCGCGTCGGCGTCCCCACGACCACTTCGCGCGACGTGGCGTGACCGGATGCACGACTCGTGCGGAAGAGTCCGTTCTGTCGATGCGGGCACACCTGGCGCGCACCCCGGGATCGCGCCGGGGCGAGGTCGGCGACAGCTGTGCGTACGGCGGGCAGCGGCGTGGCACCCGGCCCGACCCCGGACCCGCCTGCCTCCGCCGTGTGTCAGCGGGCGCGGCGGATACGGATCGGGCCGCGGGCCCGGGCCGGCTCGACGGGGTGGCCGCCCTGCGTGATCTCCACCTCGCCGGCCTCCACCAGCCGCTCGGCCGCGCTGCGGGCCGGGTCCATGAGCTCGCGCCAGCCGTCGTCGTCCCCGTCGTACACCGCCCGCGCGGCGTCGGAGGGACAGATCGTCGAGGTCGGTGCACGACGTTCCAGCAGATCCAGGATGGCCCGTTCCAGGCGCCGGCCCGTCTCCCGTTCGTTGTCCGTCACCCCACCAGTGTCGCAACAACGGCGGCGGGAGCCGAGTCCACCGGAGCAGGTGAGGGCGCGTGGCGGGGAGAGTCCGGCCCCGGAGCGGGGGTGGGCCCCGGCGGGCCGGGAGCAGCCGCCCCGGGGTGACCGGCTCGGCGGCCGGCGGCGGCACGCCGGTGTCCGATGCCGTGGGCGTCCGGCACGTGAGGCTCGATGCCCGGCCCGCTGAGCTGATCCCCGGTCTGCCGGGCCGACGCCCGGCGCGCTGGGCCCGACCGCCGGCCCGCTGGGCCGACCGAGCGAAAAGTCCCGCCGGACAGCTCAGTGGCGCCTCACCCGACCGCCCGCCCCGCTGCGCCCGGTGGTTCCTTGGCCCCAGGGCCGAAACCGGGGCCGGCAGACACGAGGACACGGCCGGCGAGGGGACAGGTGATCGTCGAATGCAGCGCGGAGGAGCCGCCGAGCGACGTTCCCGGACGCTCATGGCCTGCCCCCCGACCGCCCTCGTCCGCGCGGCTCCCGGACGCCGGCCCCGCCGCACGGTTCCTCCTGGCGGTAATTCATCGCGCCGTACGGCTTCAGCGGTGCGACCGGCATCGGCGACGCCGCCGCCTCGGTGGACGGCCGACCGGGACGGGCCCCGGCATCACGGTCCTGCCGCCGCCTGCGGGGGCCGCGTGGGTCTGCCGTTCCCGGGGGGCCGCATCGGGTGTCCGCCGGATCGGCCCTCCCGATCGGTGATCCCGTCGGCCACGACCCGAATCCCCTCGGCACGGGCCGGACTGCGCGGTGCCCGGACGGGCGAGCACGCGAAGGCCTCCGGTGCTGACCGGTGCGCGGGTGCCTCCCCCGCTCTGCAGACTCGACGCGCGGAGGCGCCATGACGGACGACCAGATCCTTCTCGGACTCGCCCTGACCGTGGTGCTGGCCACCGGTTCGCAGATCCTGGCGACCAAGCTGCGTGTCCCCGCACTGATCCTGCTCCTGCCCGCCGGCTTCGCTGCCGGCGCCCTCACCGACGTCATCCACCCCGACGAGCTCATGGGGCCGAATTTCTCGGCCCTGGTGTCCCTCGCCGTCGCGGTGATCCTCTATGACGCCGGTCTGGGACTCAACCTGCGCAATCTCACCGGGCGGACACGCTGGATCGTCGGCAGACTCCTGCTGTTCGGCGTGCTGGTGACCTTTCTCGTCGTCGCGGCCGTGTCACCTGCGCTGCTCGGCATGCCCCTGCGCGTGGCCGCGATGCTCGGGGTCATCCTGGTCGTGTCCGGACCGACCGTCGTGGGCCCGCTGCTCGACTACGTACGCCCGAACGACAAAGTGCGACGCATCCTGATCTGGGAAGGCACGCTGACCGACCCGATCGGCGGCATCCTCGGCGCGCTCGTCTTCCATGCCATCGCCTCGACGCACCGGGTCGACATCGGCCGGGGTTACCAGCTCGGCCAGTTCGCCATCAGCATGGTCGTCGGGCTCGTCGGCGGGGCGGTGGGGGTGGCGCTGCTGTGGTGGACGCTGCGGGTCATGCGGCTCGGCGAGACGCTCGGCACCCTGGCGCAACTCGCCACGGTGATCGCCGTCTCGGCCGGCTGTGACATCGTCCGGGACGACACGGGCCTGATCGCGGCGATCGTCCTGGGACTGGCCGTCACCAACATCCGCGGCTTCGACATGCCCGCGCGCCGGCCGTTCTTCGTGACCCTCGTGCAGCTCATCATCGGGCTGCTGTTCGTCTCCATCTCGTCCACCGTCACGCCGTCGTCGCTGACACCGGTCCTGCTGCCCTCTCTCGCGCTGATCGCCATCCTCGTCCTGGTGGTACGTCCTCTGGTCGCCTTCGCCGCGAGCTACGGTTCGGGGCTGACCAGAGGGGAGCGGGCCTTCATCGGGTGGATGGACCCACGCGGAATCGTCGCCGCCGCCACGGCGTCGGCGTTCTCCGCGAGCCTCGTCGACCGGGGCGTGGGCGGCGCCGCCAAAATCCTCCCGGTGACGTTCCTGGTGATCGTGGGGACGGTTCTGCTGTACTCACTGACGGCTGCCCCGGTGGCCCGGCGGCTGGGGGTCGTCAAACCCACGGGTACGCGCGTCCTTCTCGTGGGCGGCGAACCCTGGGTCATCGGCATGGGAGAGGCTCTGCAGTCGGCCGGTCTCGACCTGCTCATGTGGGCCGGCGCCGATGAGGAGCGCGAGCGCATCAGGGACGCCGGCATCCCCCTCGCCAAGGGTGATCTGCTGGCCACGGCCACCAACCCGGGCGCACGGCTCGAGGGCGTCACGGCGGTGTTTCTGGCCACGAACGACGACGATTTCAACGCACTCGCCTCCGTGGTCATGAAGGGGAACGTCGAGGGGCCCGTCTACCGGGTCGGTCCTCCGCACGAGAGCCACGGGGTGGTGGCCCCCTACACCGGCGGCGACATCCTCTTCGGCCGCTCCCTCGTCCGCCACGCCCTGGCAGCGCGCTACGAAGAGGGGGCCCGGTTCGTGGTGCAGCCCGCTTCCGCTCCCCAGCCGCCCGGCCACGAGACCCTGTTCGTGGTGAGGGGGGACCAGCGCCTCGACCCGGTCACCGAACACCGCCCGGTCACACCGCAGGGCGGCGACACCCTCGTGCTGCTCGCCCCGGGACGATCCCCGCTGTGAGCGGCGCCGTCGCCGGGGTCCCGTCGTCCTCCACCGGGCCGGGGTGGCGTACGGGGAGAGCCCGGTGGCGCATCCGGCCTCACCTGGGGGTCAGCCGTTCAGAGCGCCCGTGGCACTGCGCACCGGGAAGGTCTCGACGGCCTCGGGGACCGTCATGCGCACCGGCTTGCCGAAATCCGAGAGCCCCATCGTCACGGTCACGCTCGTACCCGACAGGTTCAGGGTCATCCGGGCCTGCACCAGACGGTTGGCGCTGCCGACCCACGCGTCCACGAAGACCGGCAGGTCGCTGCCGAGGCTGTCCCGGGCCCGGTCGGTCTTCTTCCGGACGTCCTGGGCCATCCGCTTCGTGAGGGCGCGGTGGCCGAGCATGCCCCGGTAGTGCGTCGCGCGCTCACCCCGGACGCTCTCCTCGCCCTCCTTGGAGACTTCGCGCATCGAGGACACCTGGTCCAGCACGTGCTCGGGATCGTTGAGCGGAGCGCGCAGCAGGTAGTGGGCCTCGGCCTCGTCGCGGGTCATGACGCCCCACGCGTCCTCGCCCTTCCCCTTCCGGCCGACGTAGACCTTGTCGCCCGCGAATATCTCGTCGCTGTGGCTGACGGCACCGCCGGGCAGGTCCACCGCGAGACTTCCCCGGTCCCGCGCCAGGTCGAAGCCGCCCTTGACGGTGAGGACGTACTCCTCGCTCCCGTCGGCGATCGTGATCGTCTCGTCGATCCGCGCCGTGTCCTCGGTGACGGCCGCGACGGCTGCCCGGACCGTCTTGCGGTGGTCGGCGGCCGGCGAAGCGGTGTCCTCGCTCTCGGCACCGGCCGAGGAACAGCCGGCGCACAGCAGCACGACCGCCACGGGCAACAGAGGACGACGCATCGGATTCTCCATGAGTCAGGGGGGCGAGTACTCGCTCGGACCGCCGCCGACATGACGGGTCCTGCATGCCTCGAAACGGTGCGCATCGGCGCGCAGTTGAGACTGCGACTTCGTCCGCAAGTGGATCGTATAAGGAGCGAGTGCCCGTCCACGAGCCGCATGCGCGGGGGCCGGACCCCCACCGTGAGGAGCCCGGCCCATACGGTCGGGACGCCTCCCTCGACGCCGCCGTCCTCCCTCCGGCGCGCGGCGCGCATACTGCCGTGATGAGCCCGAACGGACCTGCCTGGCGCAACACCACGCACGACTGGGCACGCACCGTCGACGTCGACCACCTGCGGCACATCCGCCGGCACGCCGACGCGTACGCGCCCGGCGGTACGGCGCACCTGATCCTCGAAGTCATGGCCTATGCGGCCGACGAGGCCGAGTCACTGCACGGCGGCCGCTGTCGCGTCACTGTGCACCGCGACGGGTCCGTCTCCGTCACCGACACCGGACGGGGCACCGACACCCGCTTCGACGAACACGGACAGCCCGTGAGGAAGCCGGTCATGGCGACGAAGGACCTCCGCTTCTTCGACCGTCCCGCCCCTCCCCTCCTGCCCGACGGCCACCCGCGCCGGGGCATGTCGGTCGTCGCCGCACTCAGCACCTGGCTCGTCCACACCAACCGCCGCGGGAACGGCTCCTGGACCCAGCACTACACACACGGCATCCCCACGACGGATCTGGTCCCGATCGCGTCCGGCACCGTCTCCGGGACGACCGTCCGGTTCCGGCCCGACCCCTCCCTTTCCGGCCTGGGCGGCACCTTCGTCGAAGAGTTGACGCACGTCACGGAGCACTGGCCTCGCTTGACCGTCGAAGTCGGCGACGACCGCCCGACTTGACGCCGGAACGCTCGGCCTCCTCGTCCACGAGGGAGTGCGGGGCATCGGGGTGGGGCGCGACCGCAAGGAGGCGCTCGGCAGGGGCTTGCGGTGGCGGGCCGCGCCGCGCCCGGGAGACGGCACGCAAGTCCGCGGCGCTCGCGGGCCCGCGTCACCGACGCCGGCTCCGGACCAACCGGCTCCGGCGCGGCGGCAGTCCGGGTCGATGAGCGGTGCTCGACCACAGGCATAGATCCGCGATGGTCCGCGCGTCCTTGGGAGCGTCAGGAAACGGGAGGGCATATGGACCCGCAGGACCACGAGAGATTCCGGGACTTCGTCGACACCCGGTGGGGCGCACTGCTGTGCCTGGCGAACCTGCTCACGGGCGGCGACCGGCACGAGGCGGAGGATCTCGTGCAGATCGCCCTCATGAAGGCGCTGGGCCGGTGGCGGCACATCGACGACCCGGAGGGCTATGTACGCAAGGTGATGTACCGGCATCAGATCAGCCGCTGGCGGCTGCGTCGCCCGCACCGCGAGGCGACGTTCGCCGCGGTACCGCACGACCTCGGCGTCGCGGACGCCACGTCCGCCGCAGATCTGCGGATCACGGTGGCCCAGGCGCTCACCCGGCTGACCCCGCGACAGCGCACGATGCTCGTGCTGCGCTACTTCGAGGATCTGTCCGAGTCGGAGGTGGCTGGGGTCCTGGGCTGCTCCGTGGGCACGGTGCGCAGTACCACCTACCGGTCGTTGGCCCGGCTGCGCGGCCTGGCGCCGGAGTTGGACGGCATGACGCAGCAGACGACCGCAGCAGTCCCCAGCACCAACGTGGCGAAGGGAGCCCACACATGAACGCCGACCAGCTGGACCGCGCGATCCGTGACGTGCTGCACGAGTGGACCCCCGGCGATTCCAGTGCCCCCGTGCACATCGTCGACCGCCTGGTACGGCGTCGGCGGCGGCGCATCCTGGTGCGCGTCGCCGGCACGACCCTCGGCCTGACCGGCATCGCCTTCGGTGCCGTCCTCGCCACGGGCACCGGCGGCGACGGCTCGCAGCCGCCGGCCCACCGGGTCAGCACGCAGAGCAAGCTGCTGTGGCAGACCACGCTGCCGGTCGCGTCCTGGGATGCCTGCACCACGGATTCCGGCACCGTCTACTGCCGGGGGCCGGCGTATGACGGCATCGGCGTGGACGCCGGCACCGGAAAGGTAGCGTGGAAGCAGAAGTCCGAGGGCCACGACAGCGGGGGCTCTCCGGCAGGTTCGCTGCCCGGGGTCCGCGACGGGGTGCTGTACACCTACGCCGATCACTCCCCCGGGGCCGGCACAGCCGGGACCGACCTCGTCGCCCTCGACATCGACAGCCGTCAGGTGCTGTGGAGGCACAAGCTGGCCGACGACAGTCGCAACGCGTCCTCCGCCGTGCTGTTCGACGGCGGAGTCCTCGCCAACACACCGACGTTCAAGAAGGTGGCCGCGCTGGACGACACCACGGGCCGGACGCTCTGGACGCACGCGTGGAAGCAGGCCGACTGCGAGCGGACGGCCATCGGCGGCGTCCCGTATCTGATGTGCTCGCCGGACAGCGAGAAGGCCCCGCAGAACAGCAGTGTGGTCCGGCTGGACCCGGCGACCGGTGAGCCGCGGACGGTCGCCACCGTCCCGGGCCCCAGCGCGTACATCGGCACGGACGGGGACGCCGTGCTGCTGGCCGGCCGGTCCGACGGCCCGGGCGGACCCGCCACGCTGACCCGGGTGAATCTCGGTTCGGGCAAGGTGTCGCAGCATCGCGTCGACGGGGCGCCGGGGGGCGTGGTCGCCGACGGCATGCTTCTGTCGCCCGGCAGGAACGGCAAGGCCGTGGCGTACTCGGCCGTCGACGGCAAGCTGCTGTGGTCGCGCGATCTGGGGCTGGAACTGCGCAAGGACCCGAACGACCCCATGATGCGGGAGTTGCCGTCCGCCGCCGCGGTGGATCCCGGCAGCCGGGTGGCGTACTACCTCGATCCGTCCGGGCATCTCGTGGGGCTCGACCTCGACAGCGGTGCGGTGCGCTGGCGCGGCCGGGTGCAGGTGCCGGATGCCCCCGTGGAGGCCGGCATCGCGCCGGAGCTGATGGTCGACGGCCACAGCCTCATCGGCCAGGTCGGCGGAGAGCTCTTCCGCATCAAGCCCGTACTGCCCGAGGACGGTTCGTAGCCGGGGCGGGCGGAGCGCGCGCGGGTCCCGGCCGGAAGGCCGGGGCCCGCGTCGGCGAGGGGTACGAGCGAGCACCTTCGAGCAAGCCGACCGGGCGAAGCGTCCTCACGCAGGGTCCGGCTGTCCGAATCAGGGACCGAGGTCCGGCAACTGGAGCGAGAACCAGACGGCTTTGCCCTCCTGGGTGGGCAATGTGCCCCATGCGGTGGCCAGTTGGTCGAGCAGGGCCAGTCCGCGGCCGGATTCCTCGTCGAGTGCCGCCGTTCTCGCCTGCGGCAGGACCGGACTGCCGTCGCAGACCTCGACGTTGAGTTCGTCCCGGGTCCGCCGCAGTCGCAGCCTCAGGGGGTCGCAGGCGTGACGCACCGAATTGGCGAGCAGCTCGGAGGCCAGCAGACAGGCCGTGTCGGTGAGATCGTCGCAGCCCCAGTCCTGCAGCGTACGGCGGAGAAAACGGCGCCCCTCCCCCACGCTGACCGGTTGCGCCGGGAGCAGTGCGGACACCGCGGTCAGTGGCGCGGGAGGGATGCGGGCGAGGAGCAGGGTCACGTCGTCGGCATAGTCCTGGGGGTCGGGCAGCAGGGCGGCGAGGACCGCGTCGGCGGCCTGTTCCAGACAGGCGGTGCCCACGATGGCCTTCTCCAGGGCGACGGCCAGGGCGCCGAGCTGCTCCTCGATGTCACTGGTGGGGGTCTCCACCAGCCCGTCGGTGTACAGGGCGAGTACCGAGCCCGGAGGTACCGTCAGCCTGGTCTCCTGGTGGGGTACCTCGCCCACTCCGAGCGGCACGCTGACCGTGACCGGGAGCCTGCGGGCCTGTCCGGTGCGATCGACGTGCAGCACGGGCAGGTGTCCGGCGCTGCACACGGTCAGCGCGCTCTCGTCCGGATCCAGGATCAGGTAGCAGCAGGTGACGAGCTGGTCGGGCATCTCGCTGACGACGGCGTCCAGGGCCCGCATCAGCTGCCAGGGCGGCATCCCGGTCTTGGCCAGGGCGTGGGAGGCCGAACGCAGCTGCCCCATGACGGCGGCCGCCTCCAGGCCGCGGCCCATGACGTCACCGATCAGCACGCCTACGCGACCGCCGCCCAGAGCGATCAGATCGAACCAGTCGCCACCCACGCCCGCGCCCTGGCGGGCCGGAAAGTAGCGGCTGGAGGTGTCCATCCCGGGAAGCGGGGCGGGTGAGCCCATCAGGCTGCGCTGCAGGGTCAGCGCCACATGGCGCTGCTGCTCGTAGAGTTCGGCGAGTTGGGCCTCGGCGGCCTTGCGCTCGCTGACGTCGCGGATGGCGGCGGAGACCAGGGTGCCGTCCGGCGTCTCCAGGGGGCTGAGGCTGATCTCGACCGGGAACTCGATGCCGTCCTTGCGCAGTCCGTGCAGGTCGAGACCGGCGCCCATGGGGCGCACGCGGCGGTTGTCGACGTAGCCGTGGCGGTGGGCGGGGTGGAACTGGTGGAAGCGCTCGGGGACCAGGACTTCCACCTGGCGTCCGAGGAGTTCCTCCCGTCGGTAGCCGAAGAGGGTCTCGGTCTGGGCGTTGACCAGTTGGATGACACCGGCGTCGTCCACGATGACGATGGCGTCGGGAGCCGCTTCCAGCAGGGCGCGGAACCGCGCCTCGGCGGCCTGCCGTTCGCTGACGTCCCGTACCGCGGCCGAGATGAGGAGCCCGTCAGGGGTCTGCAGCGGGCTGATGCTGATCTCGACCGGGAACTCGTCGCCGTCCCGGCGCAGCCCGTACAGTTCGAGGTTGGCGCCCATGGGGCGGACCTGCTGATTGTCGGAGTAGCCGTGCCGGTGGGCCGGATGCTGGGCGCGGAAGCGCTGCGGCACCAGCATCTCCACGGGACGGCCGAGCAGTTCGCTCCGGGGATATCCGAACAGGGTCTCGGTCTGGGCGTTGACCAGACGGATCACCCCGGCGTCGTCCACGATCACCATCGCGTCCGGAGCGGCCTCCAGCAGCGCGCGGAACGGTTCTTCAGTTACGGGGATCGTGCGGGATCTCGCAGGTGACTTACGGTGGCCCGGTTCCATGGCACATCTCAGCATCAACCGGACCCCGCACAGGCGGCTTGTCACCAAACGACCACTTGTGACGCCCGCTTGCCCGACTCGTGCCCTCATCGATCGACGCCCTGAGGGCTTCTTGGTGCGGATTCAGGGGTTCGCACACCATTCCTGCGAGCGTCCATGCGACCCTGTGGCCACCTCGCCGAAGGGCCTCGTCGGGCCGCGCTCGCACCCGGCCCCTGCCCGAGGCGCCGGTGAAGCCTCTGCCGGTGTGACGGACAACACAAAGCACAGTGCAAAATTTACCCGGGGCAATGATGAAAACGCCCCTGGCATTCGTATCCCCTGACACACAGCCAGTTCACATCAGGAGGCACGATGCCCATCTCCCGCAACGCCGCCGGGACCGTGTTCGTGATGGGTGCGCTCGGCCTGACCGTTGCCGCTCTTGCCTACCCCGCCATGCTCGGCATGCAGAACACGTCGTCGGACACCTCGCGCATCATCGCCAACACCCGGTACGGCCCCCTGACCGAGGCCGACCGTGACTTCGTGGTCAAGGTGCGCGCGGCGGGGCTCTGGGAGTACCCCTTGGGCGAGATCGTGATGCAGCGCGGCACGACGAAGGCGATGAAGGAGGCCGGCGCGCACCTGATCGTGGGCCACGCCGGGCTCGACGAGCTGTGCCGCAAGATCGCACCGGAGCTGAACATCACCCTGCCGAACCAGGCCAGTCCGCAGCAGCAGCAGTTCGTGGCGACCGTCGACTCCAGGAACGGCAAGGAATTCGATTCCACGGCGGTGAACATCATGCGCATCACGCACGGCCAGATCTTCCCGGTGGTCAGCAAGATCCGCGCCAACACGCAGAACACCCTGGTACGCCAGCTCGCCGACCTGGCCAACGACACGGTGCTGGACCACATGACCGTGCTGGAGAAGACGGGCATGGTGAACTACGACCAGGTCAACTTCCAGCAGACCAGTCCGCCCAAGCTGCCCGCGGACCAGGTCACTCCGCCCCCGCCCCAGCCCGGGTCGCCGGTGCTCGTCCTCAAGCCGCGCAAGGACCTGAACGTCCAGACGAGTACGCCCTCGCCCGCTCCCACCCCGACCGTCGGATGACGGGAGCCGGGCCCCTCTCCCGCCGTCGTCCGGCGGAGCACCACCCCCGATGAATCAGGTGTCGGGCGCGACCGGGAGGTCCGCCGCCCACCCGGGGGGTGCGGCTCCGCCTCGTCCATGCGCACGAGGGGCTCGGCCCCGATGGGTGGCCCCCGCGCGGACAGGACGCGGGGGCCCACGTCAGGTGCTGCGCCCCTCGGGTCCGGGCACCGCCGCGGACGCCGGGAGCGGTTCCGTCGGAGCCGCGAAGGAACGCGTGCGGTAGCGACCGCGGAATTCCTCCAGCAAGGCGTCGGTCACCTCGGCTCCCGCCCCCACGGCCGCGTGGACGTCGCGGAAGTAGTCCTCGTATCCGGCGGGGGTGTACAGGCACAGGGCCCTGGCCGTCGACGCACCCCTGTTGCGGAAGCCGTGCGGAGTGCCGCGCGTGGCGGCGAGCAGGTGCCCGGGCCCGGCCGTCGTCTCACCGTCCCCGGTGTGCAGCGTCAACTCGCCTTCCAGCACGTAGAAGTACTCGTCGTGGCCGTCGTGCACGTGCGGTCTGGCGCCGATGGTGCCGGGTGCGAGGCTGAACTCCTCGAAGGCGAAGTGCCCTCCCGTGTGCTCGCCGGTGAGCCGGAAGAAGTGGGCGACACCGGCGACGTCGATGAGTTCCCCGTCCGCGGGACGGCGCAGCAGCGGACGGTCCGGACGAGATGCTTCCTGATCGCTCATCGGGTCATTGTGGGTGACGACCGGCGACCGGTGCCCGGCCCGTCGGGGGCCCGCCTCATCGGGCCGGTGGGTGCCGTTCGTGGCCCGCCGATCCACCGGATGCGCGCCGTGGGACGTCCACCGCCGGGTCCGGGCAGCGGAATTGGCGCATGACAGATCTTCATCGGCGTGGTTACGATGCGCGGGATGAAGAACTTCTCCTCTCGCGGATTGGGGGAATCATTCGCGCAAGGTGAGTGCTGATGGCACATCACTTCGCGAATGGGATTCCGCCCCACCTGTCCATGTGGCAGCGCGTACGCGAGTACGCCGTGCCACCGTCCATGATCGAGAAGGCGGCCGCGCGACGAGCGGTCGGCGACTGGGCGGGGGCCTGCGC
Organism: Streptomyces sp. NPDC026417; assembly: GCF_055567695.1. Lineage (NCBI taxonomy): Bacteria > Bacillati > Actinomycetota > Actinomycetes > Kitasatosporales > Streptomycetaceae > Streptomyces > Streptomyces sp. NPDC026417. The sequence goes on along the minus strand of NZ_JBVHPY010000020.1, from coordinate 104,416 downwards.
CGCAGCCCGTGTCTACGTGGATCTCGATCTGCGCGCCGTGCGCGACCGCCACGGCACCGATCTCACCAGACGCCTCCGTGGTGACCTGCGTCGGCTGGCGCCGGATCTGCTCCGGTGGCACATGCCCCGCATCGCTCCCGACGGACGGCTCCGCCCCGGCCTCACCATCTCGCTTGCCCGCTACGTGAGTTGCTCCGGCACACCGCTGCACCTGGTGGTGCGGACGCCTCCGGCCCGGGCGGACGGCGGACAGTGCATGTCGCTCGCCGTGTGGGAGGGTCCGGGAAGCGGCTCCCTGGGGCAGCACCCGCATCCACATCCCGAGCGGCGTTTCCGGCTGGACCTGCACCGGCACCTCTGGGACGCCGGGCGGGCCGCGGAGCTGGCCTCGCGGTGCGGCGCGCCGGGAGCCTGTCCCCCGACGAGCTCCGGGCTCGGTCACGTCCCGCGTCCGCCGTTCCCGGCGGAGACGGCCGATCGGCTCGACTCCCGCTGGTCGACGCCGCGTTGGGCCGCCGAGGCGGAGTTGCTGCTCCGTGCCGAGGGGCTTCCCCGCGGGGCCTTCACCGTGCGGCTCGACGCCCGGCGCCGAGCCGTGCTCGAACTCGTCGCCCCGGACGACAGCCACGTCCCGGCGTTCCGTGCGCTGCGGGAGGGTGCCCTGGCACCGCAGGAGGTCGCGGCGCTCCCGATACTGCCGGAGGCGGCGGCCCGGGTCCTGCCGGACCTGGAACTGCTGCAGGCGGGGCTCATCCCGGCCGGGAAACTGCATCCTCTCGTCGCCTCGGTCCTGGCTCCGGACGGCTCGACGCCCGTCGGTCCACTCGCCCCTGCATCCGGAGATCCGCACCACGTGGAGTGCCGGGGCGAGGTCCACCGGATTGCGCTGCGGGACGGCGTGTTGACCGCGGTCGACCACGATCCCGTGCAACTACGGCGCGAGGAACTGCTCGTGGCGCTCGGCGGGCCCGCACTGCCCTGCCTGCGGGCGATCGACGCGGTGCACCGCGATCCGGAGGCACTGCCCGCGGTCCGGGAACGACTGTGCCATGGCGACGTCACCGGAGCGCTCGACGTGGTCGAAGGGCTGCTCGGTCCCGGCGCGATCCTGCGCGACGGGCCACTCCGTGAGGAGCTGGAGTCGGCCATGGCCCGCCGCGTCGAACACGGACTCTTCCGCTCTGGGCTGCATCCCGTGCACCCCGCCGCCGGCCCAGGCGGCGAGAACAAAACCGGCGTGACGCGAGCCGGGACGGACCATCGCCCCCGCCTCGAACGGCACACGCCGATTTCCGTGCGCCGCAAACTGAGCAGCCGCTCCCGGCCTCGCATCGGTCTGGCTCCCTGACAGGAGCGCGATCGGCGCGAGCCGGTCCACGCCACCCCCACCTCCCACTCCTCCGCTGCGCGCCGTGCGCCGCACCCCCTCATGAGCCTCGGTACGGGCCTTCCCGTTCCCTCGACCCACTCCAGGTGATCCCATGACATCCAGCACGATCCTGCACGCGCCGACTCCGTCCGCCGACCAGCCCGCGTCCTCCCGCGCGAAGGAGACGGGCGCCCATCTCGCCCTCGCCGAAGACCTGTTGACCCTCCTGCGGACGACCACCACCGAGCAGCGCCCCGACGAGCAGCTCGAAGCACTCACCCTGGCCGTCGCCGCGGACCTGCCCGTGCTGCTCTGGGGCGAGCCGGGCATCGGCAAGACCGCGGCCCTGACCCAGCTGGCCGCCTCTCTGGACCTGCCGCTGACCACCGTGATCGCCAGCGTCCACGAACCGTCCGACTTCTCGGGACTGCCGATCGTGGGCGAGGACCCGGCGGTTCAGGGAGTTCCCATGGCTCCGCCGCAGTGGGCCGTCGAGCTCGTTCGAGCGGGGCGCGGCCTGCTCTTCCTGGACGAACTCTCCACCGCCACGCCGGCCGTACAGGCGGCACTGCTCCGGGTCGTCCTGGAGCGTCGGGTCGGCGCGCTGCAACTGCCGCCGGGTGTGCGGATCGTGGCCGCCGCCAATCCACGGGCGTCGGCGGCGGACGGATGGGAGCTGAGCCCGCCCCTGGCCAACCGGTTCGTCCACCTGTACTGGGTGCACGACCAGGAGGTGGTGGTGCGCGGACTCGGCGGTGTCTGGCCCCGGGCGGAGCTTCCGCGCCTGGCGCCCGAGCGCCTGCCGGAGGCCGTCGCCTTCTCGCGGCGCGTGGTCTGCGGATTTCTGGCCGCCCGGCCGACGCTGATCCACCGGTTGCCGAGCAGCGAGACCCGGCGCGGGGGTGCCTGGCCTTCGCCCCGCAGCTGGGACGCCGCCCTGACGCTGCTCGCCTTCGGTACGGCCGCCTCGGTCTCCCGCGACGTCTTGGCCCTGCTCGTCCGGGGTGCGGTGGGCGACGGGCCCGGTCTCGAACTCCTCGCCTATCTGGACCGGCTGGACCTGCCGGACCCGGAGTCGTTGCTGGCCGACCCGGCCGCCGCCGAGCTGCCGGAACGGGGCGACGTCCGGCAGGCGACCCTGGAATCGGTCGTCGCCGCCGTCGGCGCGCGGCCGGACCGGAAGCGCTGGGAGGCGGGCTGGGCCGTGCTGGTCCGCGCGCTGGAGACGGGGGCCGCTGATCTGCTGGTCGCCCCGGCGAAGGCGCTGGCCGCGCTGCGGCGCGACGACTGGGAGGTACCGGAGACGATGGAACGACTGGCCCCGGTGATCGGCCTGACCCGGACGGCGGACAGGTCGTTGAGCCGGGTCCCCGGCCTGGCCGTGGCGGGCCGTGCGGGGGCGGGCCGATGACCGCCACTCCCGGACCTCCGGCTCCACGTCCGCGTCCGTTGCCCCGGCCCGCGCCGCCGCGCCCCGTGCGGGCCACCGTGCCGGGGCCTCCGGCCGGCCCCGGCGAACCGGCGCCGTTGGACATGGAGAAATTGCTCGCCGCCCGGCTCCACGCGGTGAAGGCACGGCCCTACCTCGCCCATGCGCTCTTCGCGCTGCATGTCGTCGAGGACCGCTCGGTGTCCACGATGGCGGTCGACGTGCACTGGCGTTGCTACGTCTCCCCCGGGTTCGTGGCACGGATGCCGGTGGAGGAACTGGCGAGCGTCTGGGTGCACGAGGTCTCCCACCTGCTCAGGGACCACCACGGCCGGAGCGAGCGGTACGCACGGCAGCACGAGGCCCACGGTCCGGGCGAACGGCTGCGGCGGAACATCGCCGCGGACTTCGAGATCAACGACGACCTCTACGGGGACGGTCTGCCGCTCCCCACGGGAGCGGTGCTGCCCTCGCTGCTGCGGCTGCCCCCGGGGCTGCTGATGGAGGAGTACCTGCGGACGGCGTCGATGTCCGGACTCGCGGCCGATCTGGCCTGGCTGGACTGCGGCGCCGGCGCCGATGGGCAGGACCGCCCGTGGGAGCTGGGGCCTGACGGGGCGCACGGGCTGACCCGGCAGCAACGGGACGCGGTCCGCTTCCGGGTCGCGGAGGGCATCAAGGGCCGGCCCGGCGAGGCACCACAGGGGTGGCGCCGCTGGGCGGACGAGGCGTTCCACCCGCCGCAGCCGTGGCGGCAGTTGCTGGGGGCCGCCGTCCGCTCGGCGGCGGGTGCGCCCGGCGCGGGCGAGAACCACAGCTACCGGCGCCCGTCCCGTCGTTCCGCCAGTGTCCCCGGGGTGGTGCTGCCGAGCCTGCGCCGGACGCCTCCCCGTGTCTGCGTCGTGATCGACACCTCGGGCTCGGTGAGCGACGCCGAGCTGGGCAGCGCACTGCTGGAGGTGGCGGCGATCACGCGAGCGGTGGGCGGCCGGCGTGACCTCGTCTCGGTCATCTCCTGCGATGCGGCGGCCGGGGTCGCCGTTCCGCTCTGCCGGGCCGAGAACATCGAGCTGATCGGCGGCGGCGGCACCGATCTGCGCTCGGGTTTCGCCCGGGCACTGCGCTCCCAGCCGCGTCCGGACGTGGTCGTGGCGCTGACGGACGGTCAGACTCCATGGCCCTCGGCACCGCCGCCCTGCCGTACGGTCGTCGGCCTCTTCCCCCGGCCCATGCGCGACCGGGACGAGAAGAACCCCGAATACGTCCCCGACACCCCGCCTTCCTGGGCGCGCGTCGTCACCATCAGTTGACCGGGCGAGCGGGCGGTGTCGCCGACCCGCCGCGTCGGGAGGCACGGTCGGCGTCCCCTGCGCGGTCACGACGACCGAACAGAGTTCCTCGCCGGCATCACCGCGTCGCGGACACCGGCCGGCCCGGCCGGCTCCGAGCAGTCGTGGGCGCGGTCGCTTCCGCCGCTGCCCGGGCCGGCGGCGCGGCACACCGTCAGCGCACGGTCCGCGGGGCGGCCCGGACGTCCGTGGCAGCGGGGCCGGTCACGGTCAGGACGAGGGCGGCCTGGTCGTCGTCGATGGTGCGGTCGTCGCTGAAGGCGTGGACCGCCCGGGTGAGGGTGTCGAGGACGGCGGGGGCGCGGTGCGGTCCCGGCGTGACGGCCCGGAGGAGACGGTCCTCGCCGAACTGCTCCCCCGTGGCGTCGCGTGCCTCGGTGATGCCGTCGGTGTAGAGGACCAGGCTCTCGCCGTGGGCGAGATGGAGGCCCCGGGTGGACAGGCGGGGGTCGGCCAGTGCGCCGAGCAGGCAGCCCTCGCTCTCGACCAGGTGGGCACCGGCCGCCGTGAGGTGCAGCGGAAGCGTGTGGCCCGCACGGACGTACTCGATGTCCAGCCCGTCACCCGAGGGCCTGAAATGGCCGTAGACGAGGGTGACGAAACCGGTGCCGTGACTGCCGTGCCGGTTGGTCAGGGCACGGTTGACCGCCTGGACGACCGCCTGCGGGTCGGGCAGCAGCGGAGCGACCGCGCGGGCGGTGTGGCGGACGAGCGCGGTGGTGGTGGCGGCGAGCGCCCCACGGCCGCAGACGTCCCCGAGCATGAAGGCCCAGCGTCCGTCCCCGAGGGGGAAGACGTCGTAGAAGTCCCCGCCGATCTCCAGCCCCTCACCCGCGGGATGGTAGTAGGTGGCCAGTTCCGCACCGGGCAGCGCGGGCAGCTCGGGGAGGAGGAGACCGGCCTGCAGGTCACGGGCGAGGGTGACGCGCTGGTTGTACTGGCGCGCGTTGTGCGCGGCGGTGGCGGCGCGCCGCGCGACCTCCTCGGCCAGCGCCACGGCGTGCCCGTCGAAGGCCTGGTCGCCGGTGCTGAGCAGGGTCAGGGCGCCGAAGGTCTGCCCCCGGTCGGTCAGCGGAATGCACAGATAGCCGGTGACGTCCAGGTCGGGCCAGGGGCCGGGACCCGTGGGAGTGCGGCGCGCGACCTCGGTCAGGGACGTGGCCAGGACGCGGGCGACGGCGTCGTCGTCGGCGTCGTACACCGGGATGTGTGAGGCCAGCAGTTGCCGCTCGCGCTCGGTGGGCGCCGCCGTGGCGATCCGGCGCACTCGGCCGGCCTCGACGATGTCGACCGCGCACAGCGGCGCCAGCGCCGGCACGCACAGGGTGGCCAGCCGCTGCAGGGTCTGGGTGTGGTCGAGGTCCGCGCTCAGCGCGGTACTGGCCCGCAGCAGGAACGCGAGGTCGTCCCGGGCGGCCTTCTCCCGGGTCTCGGCGGCCAGCCGGGCCCGCTCGGCGTGGTGGCGCTCGATGGCCAGCGCCGCGGTGCCTGCGAAGACGCCGGCGAGCGCGAGGTCGGCTTCACTGGGCGCGCGCGGGGTGCGGTGGTACATCGCGAACGTGCCCAGCAGCCGTCCGTCGCTGGCGAGGATCGGGGTGGACCAGCAGGCGGCGACACGGGCCCGGTCGGCCAGGTCGCGGAAGTCGTCCCAGAACGGGTCAGTGGCGATGTCGGAGACGATGACCTTCTGCCGGCGGTGCGCGGCGGTCCCGCAGGAGCCGACGCCCTCACCGGTCGCGATGCCGTCGATGGCCTGGTTGTAGAAGTCCGGCAGGCTCGGGGCGGTGCCGTGCCGCAGATGGCGGCCGTCGGCGTCGGCGAGCAGGACCGACACCAGAACGCCGGGAGACAGCGTCTCGATGACGTTCGCCATGCCCTCCAGGACCTCCTCCAGAGGCGCCTGGCGGGCGATCTGCTCCAGCAGAGCGCGGTGCTCGGCGGTCAGCCGCTGGGCGTGCTTGGCCTGGGTGGTCTCCACCCCGATCATCCGTACGCCGATGACGTTGCCGCCGGTGTCCCGGCGCGGCTCGTAGGTGAAGTCGAAGAACGCCTCCCGGGCCTGCGGACCCGTCCCCAGCAGCACTCGGGCGTCGCGGCCGGTGTAGGGCACGCCGGTGCGGTACACGCGGTCCAGCAGCGCGATGAAGCCCTGGTCGGCCAGCTCGGGCATCAGCTCCCCGATCGGCAGCCCGGTACGGGGGCGGTCGCCACGGCCGATGGCGGTGAAGAACGCCGCGTTCGCCGCTTCCAGGAGATGGGCGGGCCCGGCCATCGACGCGAAGAGGGCCGTCGACTCACCGAACAGCGCCCGTAGATCCTCGTCGACAGCGGGCGCCGTACCGGCCGCGTCCGGCCGCGCCGCGCGAATCGGCCGCTGCGGTGTGCTGGTCATCTTCTCCGCCCCTAGGACAACGGCCGCTGTTCTGTCACAGAACAGACTTTCATGAACACCCCGGTCGGCAGCAAGGGGCTCCCTGCGACCCGGGCGCGGGCAAGGGGGGAGGGACCGTGGCCGTCCGCCGGCAGAGTCCCCACGGCTCTAGAGAGTGATCCAGTAACGCCGCTTGCCGCCGCCGTCGGTGGCGCGGACATCCTCCAGAACACCCCCGTTGGCCTCGATACTGCGCGCCGATCCCACGTTGTCCTCGTCGCAGGTGACGAGGACCCTGTCCAGACTGAGCGCGCGGGCGTCGGGCAGCACCGACCCGAGGGCCCAGGTCGCCAGGCCTCGCCTGCGGGCGGAGGGCCGGATGCTGTAACCGATGTGGCCGCCTGCGTCGAGCAGGAAGGCGTTCAGGTAGTGCCGCAGGTCGATGGCGCCCAGATACCGGTCGTCCTCCACGATCCACCAGTGGGTGGCGTGGACGCGCCCCTCCCCCAGGACGGCCGACATGTCCGACTGCCGCTTCAGCTCCTCGACCCACGCGGAGAAGGACCGGGGATCGGTGAGGTCTGCGCCCGGCGCGAGTCGCAGACCGGTCCCGTCCTGGTGGGCGCCCGGGGGCCACTCGTCACGCGCCCCGAGCCATGAGGCGTGGAGCCGCCCGGTGGGTGTGATCAGTGCAGGCATGCGCGCGACGATAACACTCAACTCGTTTTCCGGATCGTGGAGTTGCTCAAGCGTGCGAGGACCGCCTGGTGGCAGCGGACGCCGTGTGTCGCGGGCGTATCGAAAAGCGCATACGCCACCGCAACGGCCCCCGGTCTGCAATGGGGTCATGACCCACGACGCATCCTCGTCCGCACCGTCCCGCCGCACGCGGCGGATCATGCTTCTCGGCCTGGCGGTCCTCGGCGGAGTGAGTGCCGCGTACGTGGTGCGGCGCCCGCTCATGATGTCCGCTCCCATGTGCATGGCCGGGCGGTGGCACGGCTGCTTCGACACGTTCAACGGCGTGGTGCTCATGACGCTGGTCACGGTGCCGCCGGCCGTGCTCGTCGCGTGGGCGCTGGCACACCGCCGGCGTGCCGCCGGCACCGCGGGGGCGTGGCGGATGTCGGTGGCCGAGGTGGGCATGGTCCACGGGACGGTGCCGTTCGTATGGCTGACCATGATGCCGGGCGGCGACGCCGGCACGGCACCGGCCCGGGTGAGCCTCGTACCGCTGCGGGACCTGGTCACGATGGGGGCCCTCGGGATCGTCGGCAACCTGTTGGTCTTCGCGGCGCTGGGGTTCTTCGCTCCGATGCGGTTCGCGGCCCTGGCCTCGGTGTGGCGGATCATGGCCCTCGGAGCGGGCTGCTCGGTCCTGGTCGAGAGCGCGCAGTACGTCCTGCGGCTGGACCGGGTGTCCTCCGTGGACGACGTGCTGGTCAACACCGCGGGCGCCGTACTGGCCGCGCTGGCGTCGCGCCGACGGTGGCGGGCGACGGCGCAGCCGCACCCCGCGCCGGTCCCGGCGGGCTGAGTCGCACGGGTGCGCCCGCCCGCGCATACGACGGCGATACGGTGCGCTGCTTAGGCTTCCGCCATGCGCGTACTGATCGTGGAGGACGAGCCCTACCTGGCCGAGGCCGTCCGTGACGGTCTGCGGCTGGAGGCGATCGCCGCGGACATCGCCGGCGACGGCGACTCGGCCCTGGAACTGCTCGCCGTCAACTCCTACGACCTCGCGGTCCTCGACCGCGACATCCCCGGCCCCTCCGGTGACGAGGTCGCACGGCGCATCGTCGCCTCCGGCAGCGGCATCCCGATCCTCATGCTCACCGCCGCCGACCGGATCGACGACAAGGCCTCCGGGTTCGGGCTCGGCGCCGACGACTACCTCACCAAACCGTTCGACCTGCGGGAGCTCGTCCTGCGGCTGAGAGCGCTCGACCGCAGACGCGCGTACGCGCGGCCGCCGGTGCGCGAGATCGCGGGTCTGCGGCTCGATCCCTTCCGCCGAGAAGTCTTCCGCGACGGGCACTACGTCGCCCTCACCCGCAAGCAGTTCGCCGTGCTGGACGTCCTCGTCGCCGCCGAGGGCGGGGTCGTCAGCGCCGAGGAGCTGCTGGAGCGGGCGTGGGACGAGAACGCCGACCCTTTCACCAACGCTGTGCGCATCACCGTCTCCGCCCTGCGCAAACGGCTGGGTGAACCGTGGATCATCGCCACCGTCCCCGGCGTCGGCTACCGCATCAACACCGGCCCTGCTGCCACCCGGCCCGGCGGGCACTCGTGAAGAGGCGCCCCGGGCACAGCGCCCGGCTCGCACTCACCCTCAGCTACGCGGGATTCCTCTTCGTCGCCGGCGTTCTCCTGCTGGCCGTCATGTGGGTGTTCGTGCTGCGCTGGCTGCCGACCGGCGACCCCCGGTCCCTGCAGGAGACCTACGGCGCCGTGATCATCGTCGGGCCCAGCCGCGCCGACCTCCTGCGCGGCTTCACCCCCGCCGCGGCCACCGCGCTGGGCTTCCTCCTCGCGTTCGGCCTCCTGGGGGGATGGATCCTCGCCGGCCGGATGCTCGCGCCCCTCACGCAGGTGACGGACGCGGCGCGGATGGTCGGGAACGGTTCGCTGTCCCATCGGATCCGCATGAAGGGCCGCCAGGACGAAATCCGTGAGCTCTCCGACGCGTTCGACTCGATGCTCGAACAGCTCGAGTCCCACGTCGCCGAGCAGCAGAGGTTCGCCGCGAACGCCTCCCACGAACTGCGCACCCCGCTGGCGATCTCGCGGACCCTCCTCGACGTCGCCCGCCAGGACCCCACCAGGGACCGGGGCGAACTCATCGAGCGCCTGCAGGCCGTCAACGCGCGGGCGATCGATCTCACCGAGGCCCTTCTGCTGCTCAGCCGCGGCGACGGCGGAGGCTTCGCCCGCGAAAGTGTCGACCTCTCCCTCCTCGCCGAAGAGGCGGCCGAGATCCTCCTGCCCCTGGCCGAACGGCGTGGGATCACGCTCGACGTCACCGGCGGGGCCGCCCGCACCCGCGGCTCCGCGGAACTCCTGCCGCGGATGGTGACCAACCTCGTCCAGAACGCCATCGTCCACAACCTCCCCGTCGGCGGCACCGTGACGGTCCACACCGAAGCGGACGGCGACACCGTCGTGCTGCGGGTCGAGAACACGGGCCGCCGGCTCTCACCGGACCTGGTGCCGACCCTCACCGAGCCCTTCCAGCGCGGAACGGAACGCGCGCGTACGGACGAACACGCCGGCATCGGCCTCGGTCTGGCGATCGTGCACAGCATCGTCCGCGCCCACGACGGGACCCTCGGCCTCGTCGCCCGCCCGGCCGGCGGTCTGCTCGTCACGGTCCGGCTTCCCGGCACGCCGTAGGCACGCGTCCGAGTTCCGGTCGCGGCGGATGCGTGGGTCGTGGGGTGAGCGCGGCCGGAGGCCGGCGGCACGGGACCCGATCGGCGGTTCGAGGGGTCCCGGTACCGCGCCCGAACGGCCGCCGGGGCGAACCGAGCCGGAAGGGAACCGGCCCGGCTCGGCCCGGCGACGGGGTGAGCAGATCCTCCGGCCGATGCGCGATCCCTCTCAGGGCGTGACCGTGATGTTGGTGAGGCCCCTCCCTCCGGTCACCGTGTTCGACGCGTACACCGTCGTCCGGCAACCGGCGCTGAGATTGGTCACGTTGATCGCCAGTTGTTTGTCGCCCGTCGCGCCGGCCAGGTTCGAGGTGTTGCCCCGGAACACCGTGCCGCAGCCCCAGCCGGGCTGCTGGGTGTGGGTCTCGTAGCCGTTGTTCGTCGTGGACGTGCCCCTGTTGTTCTCCACGACCACGTCGTTGCCCTTCACGTCGACCCAGGAGTCGTCGTAGTTGGCGCCGGTGAGACCGCTGCCGTCGAAGACGTTGCCCGTGATGCGTGCGCCGGTCGTCCCCTCCTTGATGTCGACGTTCTCTCCGCCCACGTCCGGACCGATGGTGTTGCCGGTGATCTGGATGCGGTCGCTGCGGTCGGCGGTTCCGCCCGCCGTGCCGACATAGACGCCCTCCCCCATTCCGCGGCCGTCGTTGCCGGTGTCGTAGATCGTCGAGTTCCTGATCACGCCGTCCGTGCTGGAGTTGCGGAAGTGCACGCCCTCCATGTCGAGGTCGTGGACGGTGACCGTGTCGACGACGACGCCCTGCGCCGAGTCGACCATGATGCCCTTCTGGCCTCCGGTGACGGTGACGCCACGGACGGTCCAGTACGAGGCTCCGTTGAGATGCAGGCCGTACCCCCCGCTCGCCGCCAGGACGGCCCGCGCCGAGCCGGTGAGCGTGATCCTGGACGCCGGACCGCCGTCGAGAGTGGTCTTGAAGTTGCCCGTGTACGTGCCGTCCGCGAGGTGGATGGTGTCTCCGGGGGACGCCGAGGTGAGCGCCGATTTCAGCTGGGCCGCAGTGGTGACCTCGATGACCTGCGCCGCCTCGGCCGAGGGGGCGGCGAGCGTCATCGAGCCGGCGGTCGCGGCGAGCAGGGGCAGGAAGAGCGTGCGTCGCATACGCATGTGGGGGTGACCTTCCCGTCGGTTCGGAACAGAGAGGTTCTGGTACATGAACAGCGGGCGCCCACATGAACGTACGAGCGCCGCATGCCCGCGTCAAGGTCTGGACCAGTTCCGGTCGACGGGGAAATGGCATGCCAACCGCCTCGGTCCTGGCGGAGATCATGAGCTGACCCCTGTGCCTTCGCGACGGCCGTACTTCCCAACGCCCGCGCGACCTCCGACAACTGGGCGCCGCGACCACGGAGTTCTGACCCGGGCGGCGCCGTCCCGGCGCTCACAACGCCCGGTCCCTGCCGCCGTGCGCATGCCGTCGGCGGAGGTGCCTCGTAGCCTGGATCCAGGGGGCCGAGGAGGTGCCGTATGGCAACGCCCACCGCTGTCGCCGCCAAGGACATACCCCGGACTTCGGCAGCCCGGGCGCGCACGGTCAACGAGGCGGAGATTCGAGCCTCGCTGGCGACGATGAACGCGCTGGACGCCGAGGCGTGGTCGAGGCCGACCGCGTGCACCGGCTGGACCGTCCGGGACATGGTCGCCCACGAGGTCGGCCAGTTCGAGGAGCTGCCCAAGCCCTGGCTCATGATCACGCGCGTGCGGCGGGCCCGCCGCACGCACCCCGGTATGGGTCCGCTCGACGGACACAACGAGAGCCAGATCGAAGATCGCCAAGGGGCCTCGGAGGAGCGTCTGGTCGCGGACTTCGCCCGCATCGCCCCGAAGGGCGTGCACTCACTGGGCCGCATGCCTGCTCCGGTGCTGCGCCGGATCCGTACGAGCATGATCTTCCCGGAGGCGAAGGCACTCCCCGAGGACACCATGGAGTACCTCAACAGCGTCCTCATCGCCCGCGACACCTGGATGCACCGCATCGACATCAGCGACGCCACCGGTGCCGAACCGTCCCTGGACGGCCACGACAGCGAGATCATGCGCCAGGTGGTGCTGGATCTGGCGCTGGGCTGGACCGGCCCGTCCTGCCTGCTCGACCTTTCGGGCCCGGCCGGCGGGCGCTACCGGCTCGGCAGCGGTCCACCCGTGGCCACCCTGCGCGCCGATGCCTTGGACTTCGCCCGCCACGTCTCGGGGCGGCCCACGCGGGGTGAGCTGCTGGTCGAGGGCGACGGGGAGGCCGCGGCGGCCCTCAAGGCGGCCCGGGTCGTCTTCTGAGCACCGCGACCCCAAGCGCCTGCGTCAGCGCTCCTCGCGCAGCCCCCACGGAGACCCGTAGGCGCCGAGCAGGTCGAGGAACGGGCGCGGCGGCAGCGCCTCGGGCCCGAGGACGCCCCGGGCCTTCCACTGGCCACCGGCGATCAATTCGAGTGCGATCACCGGGTTGAGCGCGGTCTGCCAGACGACGGCCTGGGAGCCGTACTCCCGCATCGTCCATTCGTTGTCGACGACGTGGTAGAGGTACACCTCGCGTGCCACCCCGTCCTTGGTCCCCTTGACCCAGGTGCCCGCGCAGGTCTTGCCCTTCATCCGGTCGCCCAGTGTGGCCGGGTCGGGCAGACACGCGGCCACCACGTCCCGCGGCGAGACCTGGACCGGCCCGTCCGCGCCCGGGACGGTGACCTTGGCCGTGGAGTCGAGTCCCAGGGCGTGGAGGGTCTTCAGCTTGGCGATGAAGTCGTCGCCGAGGCCGTACTTGAACGTCACGCGGCGGGCGTCCACCCAGCGGGGCATGAGGAGCACCTCCTCGTGCTCGACGTTCACGCACTCCACCGGGCCGATGCCCTCCGGGAAGTCGAACACCTCCGGCTCGCTGAACGGCGCCGTGGTGAACCAGCCCCGGCCCTTCTCGTAGACGACGGGCGGATTCAGGCACTCCTCGATGGTGGTCCAGATACTGAAGGAGGGAGCGAAGTCGTAGCCCTCCACGGTGAGGTTCGCGCCGTCACGGACGCCGAGTTCGTCGATCTCGTCGAAGAGTTCGTCGGCCGCGTACCGGGCGAACACGTCCGACAGGCCGGGCTCCACACCCATGCCGACCAGAGCCAGCCGGTCGGCGTCCGCCCAGGCCTCCGCCAGGGCGAACTGCTCGTCGCCGAGTTTCACCCCGCACTCCTCGTAGGGGGCGGTCGGGTGCGGCGCGGACAACGACATCGCCATGTCGACATAGTGCACACCCGCGGCGAGAGCCGCGTCGAACAGGGGCATCACGAAGCGCGGGTCGGTCGCGTTCAGCAGCACGTCGCAGCGCTCCTCCTCGAGGAACCGGCGCACCGCCGCCTCGTCGGAGGCGTCCAGGCGGTGCGCGCTGAACCGGCCCTGCCGGTCGCCGAGCGCAGCCACGGCCGCCTCGGCGCGGGTCACGTCGTAGTCGGCGACGGCCATGTGGGTCAGGAAGTCGCGGCGCGCCGCGATCCGGGTGACGGCGGTTCCGACGCCGCCCGCACCCACGAGAAGTACACGCATGTCACACACCACTTTCGTCGAGACGGTCCCGGCGAGCACCCGGGGACGACTCGATGCAACACGATCCCCGCGGCTAAGGTCTACGGCGTTGGCATAAGGCGTTCCCGGGGAGAAGACGATGCCCAAGAAGGTGGTCCAGGAAGCGGAACGGCGCAGGCGACGGCCCACCCGCCAGGGCACCGTGGTGTCGGAGAAGCTGATCGTGCAGACGGCGCTGCGCATCCTGCGCGAGCACGGAAGCGCCGGTCTGACCGCGCGCCGGCTGGGCGCCGCCCTCGGGGCCGACCCGAGCACCCTCTACCGCTACTTCGCGGGCCTCGACGGCCTCACCCGGGCCATCGGCGAGGAGCTGATGGGGCGGGCCCTCGACAGCTGGACAGCCACCGGGACGTGGCGTTCCGACCTGCACGCCCTGGGTCTGGCCATCCACTCCTCCTACCTGGCCCACCCGCAGGCCGCCGTGCTGACCGCCAGCCGCGTCACCGGCCGCCCGCGGGAGATCGAGGTGGACGAGACGATCCTCGGCATCCTCCGCACCGCGGGCTTCGGGGACGCGGACGCCGTCGGCATCTACCACGCGTTCATCGACCTGGCCCTGGCCTTCGCCGCTCTGGACGCAGGCGCGCTGACCATCAAGGACGAGGTCCGGGAAGCGGACGAGGACATGTGGACCTCCACCTATGCCCGGCTGCCCGCCGCGACCCACCCGCACATCGCCGCCACCGCACACCTGCTGGCGGACCGGATGAACCGCAGTGCCTATCCGGTCGTGCTGGACACGCTGCTGCACAGGGCGGAGGCACGGCTGCTGGTCGCGACGCAGGGCAGGACCACCGGTACGGAGTGAAGCCCGAGCCCCGACCCCGGAACACCTGGTGAGCGGGAGTGCACGCCGCTGCCGGGGAACGGCGGGGGCCTCGGCTCCCTCCAGTCGGCGGGCTCGTGCGACAGGGACAGCGGATCAGCGCGTTCCTTGCCCCACCCGGGCGCCTGCCGGCCCGTGAGATCGACGAACCTCTGTGCGAAGATCGCGCGGTGAACGATCTTCGCTTCCGTCTCGCCGACGACACGGACTCGGATGCCCTCGTGCGGCTGCGCGACGACGCGGCCCGCTGGATGCTCGCCCGGGGCGTCACCGGTCAGTGGCAGCCCGGTGAACTGGACGCGGACCACTTCCGCCGGGTCATCGGGAACGGCGAGGTGTGGCTCGCGGAGACCGCCGGCCGTCTCGTCGGGGCCTGGGAGCTGTGGTGGGAGGACGAGGACGCCTGGGGACCACAGCCGCCCACGGCGGGCTATGTGCACCGGCTCATGGTGGCCCACGGCAGGGTGCCGCCGGGGACGGGACGGCGGCTGTTGCGCGCCGCCGAACACCGCGTTGCCGAGGCGGGCCGGCCCTTGGTGCGCCTGGACTGCCTGTCGGACAACCTCCGCCTCACCGCCTACTACCTCGAAGCCGGCTATCGGGTGGTCGGACGCAAGGCCGGCAAACCGCAGCCGGGCGGAGCACCCAAGTCGTTCACGCTCCTGGAGAGGTCCTCCACGGCCGGAGGGGAACACCTCGGGGACTCGCGTCGCACGCCTGCGCCGGGCCGGTAGGCCCGCGGCCGTTCCGGGGCCCGGCTTGTCCGCTGACATCGCCCGCCCGACGGCGACGTCCGGGGTGGCCGCTCGCTGCGCCGCCGATGAGGGCCTGCCGCGGTGCTCGTGCCCAAGGGCGGCGGGGCGGCCGTTTCGGCCCGTGATCGGCGGGCGGGCCCGCGCCGCGTACCCCCGTGCCGCGGAGCGGGCCCGCCCGGCCGCGGACGGCCGGGCGACACCCCTGGAGTGCTCACCCCCACTTGGGTCAACTCACGTTGCATCGAAGGCGGTTGAGCGTGCCTCACCCCGCTCGGGAGTGATGGGCCGCTTCGCGAAGGCCGGCGTGCCGCGTCGCCGGCTCACGCCGTGTCAGTCGATGCAGCGCCACGTCTGGGTGCCGATGATGCCATCGTCGTCGATGCCGCACTCTCGCTGGAGCGCGACGGTCGCGTTGTAGGTGTCCCGGCCGAAGATGCCGTCGATCGCGACGGGGCGACCCCACTTGCCGAGCTTGCACTGGGCGTGGCGTACGGCATTTCCGGTACTGCCCCACCGAAGGGTGGGGTGGTTCTGGCTCCAGCCTTCCGAGCAGTAGTCCGCCGCGACCCGGGCGGGGGCCGTGGTGACCGCTTGGGCCACGCCCGGGGTCCCCAGCGCGCCCAGCGTCGCCAGGGACAGGGCGGAGACCGCCCCGGCGAATTTACGGGTGATGGTCATGGTCTTCTCCTGATGCTCGTCGTGATCGGGACGTCCACCGGTGTCGCGCGGAGCCACCCGCTCGCGGGCGGGCAAGACGCTCTGTCCCGCGGACCGCGGCGCACGCCAGGTGTGCGGGCCGACGATGCCGTCGACGGTGACGGGACGGACGCGGTGCCGGTGGTCCTCCGGCACCCCGTGATGACAGAACGTACGGTCCGTCCGGTGCGACGCGCGTCCCATGAGGGGTTGAACTTCCGCGCAGACCAGTGCCGTAGCCGCCCGGTTCCTGCAACTTCCGCGGTACCGCGAGGGTTTGACGACCGTCCGATGGGCGCTGCCCTACGCTGCTGCGATGCGGATCCGCCCCCTGGCAGTCGACGCGCTGATCGCTGCGGCGCTGACCGGCGTGGCCCTGCTGCTGGGACCGGAGGCCGCGCGTCAGGGGCAGAGGCCGCTCGATGCGGCCGCCTATGCGCTGGTGATTCTGGTCCATCTGCCCCTGGTGCTCCGCGGCCGGGCCCCGGTCCTGGTCTGCTGCCTCGTCCACGCGACCTTGCTGGCGTACATCACCGCCGGCTACTGGCCCGTGGTGTGCAGCTTCGGACCCATGCTCGCCGTGTACACCGTCGCCTCCCTGCGGGCGCCACGCGTCTCGGTCCCCTGCGCCGCGCTGATGGGCGGGGTGTGGATCTACGCGGGCGCGCTGAGTGACACGGTCTCCTGGCCCTCCGTGGTCGGGCAGGCCGTGGTCTATCCGGCGGTGCTGTGGCGGTTCGGTGTGGTCGCCCGCCGCTCCGCCGAGCTGACCCGGCAGCTGCGCCGGGAACAGGCCGAGCGGGCCCGTGGCGAGGTGGCCGAGGAACGCGGCCGGATCGCCCGCGAACTGCACGATGTGGTCGCCCACCACATGACCGTCATCTCCGTGCACACCGGTCTCGCCCGGTTCGTCTTCGACACCGACCGCCGGACCGCCCGCAGCGCACTCGACACCATCGACGCCACCGGCAAGGAGGCCCTCGAAGAGCTGCGCCGCATGCTCATGGTGCTGCGCGCCGGGGACGACGGCGGCGCCCCGGCCGGCCCGATGCCCGGCCTGGCCCGCCTCCAGGAGACGGCCGAACGCGTCCGCGCCGGCGGAGTCCCGGTCGCCGTCACCGTCGAGGGCACGCCGCGGCCGCTCGCCCCCGGCGTGGAGCTGTGCGCCTACCGAGTGGTGCAGGAAGCACTCACCAACGTGCTGAAGCACGCGCCCGGCGCGCAGGCGGAGGTACGGCTGAGGTACGAGCCGCACCAGGTGACGGTTTCGGTCACGGACGACGGAGAGGGGGTGAATCCGGACAGAGTACGGAGCGACGGCGGGCACGGCTTGCTTGGCATGCGCGAGCGGGCCAAGCTCTACGGCGGGCAGATCAGCATCGGCCCGCGGGAGCAGGGGGGCTTCGCCGTACGGCTGGTCCTGCCCACCTCCGCGCGCACGGCAGGGCGGGGGGACGGCGCCACCACATGACCAACGTGCTCGTCGTGGACGACCAGTTCCTCATCCGTGCCGGGCTGGTGGGCCTGCTGCGCGCCGCACCCGGCATCGAGGTGGTCGGCGAGGCGAGCGACGGCTCGGAGGCCGTGGCGCTGGCCGCCGAGACGGCCCCCGACGTGATCCTGATGGACGTCCGGATGCCCGGCATGAACGGCATCGAGGCCACCGAACGCATCCTCGCGCAGGCTTCCGAACCCCCGCCCCGAGTCCTGGTGCTGACCACCTTCGACCTCGACGAGTACGTGTACGGGGCGCTGCGTGCCGGGGCCTCCGGATTCCTGCTCAAGGACTCCGGTCCGGAACGGCTGCTCGCCGCGGTGGTCGCCGTCGCCGGTGGGGACGCGCTCTTCGCGCCCAGCGTCACCCGCCGCCTGGTCGAGGCGTACGCCCGCCGGACCGCGTGCGAACGGCCCGCCGATCTGGACGGGTTGACCTCCCGCGAACTGGAGGTCCTCGGGCTGATCGCACGGGGCCTGTCCAACCCGGAGATCGCCGACCTCCTCTGCATCAGCGAGGCGACCGTCAAGACCCACCTGAACCGCACGATGACCAAGCTGGACCTGGACAGCAGGGCCCAAGCGGTGGTGGTGGCGTACGAGTCGGGGCTCGTGATCCCGGGCGGGTGACGCGCGCGTACGTCCTCCACGTTACGGACACCGTTGCGGCCCCGGCCCGGCGGATGCGGTCAGGGACCGGCGGGCCGGTCTTCCGTCGCGGGCTCGACCGGCTCGGTGCCGACCCGGCGGGAGCCGGCGTCGTGCAGTCCTGTGAGCGCCGCGTGATCGTTGGACACCAGGACCTGGGCCAGCCGGGCGGCCGTGGCGAGTACGGCCGACCATCCGGGTGAGTCCAGGTAGGCCTCGTCGCGGGCAGCGGGACCGACCGAGTCCTGTACCGCACTGTAGGCGGCGCCGAGGCGTGCCATCAGCTCGACTTCCTCCTCGCTGCACAGGGACTGTCCCAGCCAGGGCATCGGGTCGTCGGCGTCGCAGAAGTCGTCGAAGAGCACGTGCACGACGTGGTCGAGGTCCTCGAACCGATCCGGGTCGAGCCATACCTCTCGCTGCCATGCCGGGCTGGCGAGCGCCACGACCGCGGGCACGACATGGAGACGGTAGTGGGGCAGGGCGATCCCGTGATCGATCACCGACCAAGAGTACGCAGTCAAGGTTCGGCGAGGCACTTGCCGCCCGGCGGCCGGGAGGGGCCGGTGTGCGGGCCGCGGAGCGCTCCGGGGGATCCGGTGCCGTTCCCGCCATGCCGTCCGGGCCGGCACTCCCGGTCGCTCCGGACCCGCGGAACAGGGGAACGAGCCGCACGGCACGGGAGCCGCGCGGCCAGGGGGCGGCCCGTCGTTCTCAGCCCAGGGTGAACCAGGTGCTGCGGGACTTCTGCCACTCCGGGTGGCCGAGGTCCTTGGCGGCGGCGCCGTCCCCGTACAAGTCGGCGTCCCCGTCGTCGGTGACCAGTTGGACGCGCGCGCCGGGCTGCGCGAGGTCCGGCACGGCCGCGATGGCCTCCCAGCCGCCCGCGTCCGACGTCGGCAGGTCCAGCACCTTCACCGGCCGGTGCCCGGTCACTCCGTCCCAGGAGTAGAGCGCGTACGGGTCGCTGTTGTCGTCCGCCGCCCAGGAACCCGCCAGGATGAGGTACTGGTTCAGCGCGTTGCGCCGGATGTCACGGATCGACAGGCCGTCCAGGTCCAGCTGGATGGGCGTGCCGAAGACCGCCCCGCTGCCCTTGACCACCTTGTCGAAGTTGGTGACCGGCACGATCAGGGCGTTGCCGTCGGACTGCGGGGGCACCACCGGCGCGCGGAAGCCGACGTAGGCGGTGGTGGTGCTGCCCGGCGCGAACTCCAGGCCCTCCACGTTGAAGCCGTCGACCGCCTTGGGCACCGATCCGTCGGCGGTGCCGTCCGCGAAGCCGAAGCGGTCCCCGTTGTCCTCGTCCCACGCCACCAGATCGTCACGGAGGCCGTGGTACGCGCTGCCGAAGGTCAGCGACGTGGTGGCGCCGGACCCGGAGAGCGTCGTGGTGAAGACCGTGTTCCGGTCGGCCCGGTACTCGCCGTCCTTGTTGTTGCCGAGGGAACCCGTCCAGTAGACGGTGTTGCCGACCAGGGTGCCGCCCTCGATGTCGGCCTCCTTGTCCGCGTCGAGTGCGGAGTCGAGGCTCCAGGTCTTCAACGGAGCTCCGGAGACGGCCCCGTTGTAGAGCCGCAGGGTGTTGTCCTCGTCGTTGGCGACGAGCAGGTGGCCTCCGCCGACGTCCACCACGGCCGAGGCGTCGCTCGCGCCGGTCAGGTAGCGGGCGTCCGCGGAGTGCTGGACGGCCGGCGAGGCGGCGTAGTGGAGTGTGGTCGTCGCGGTCTTCCCGCCGAGGCCGGTGACCTTGAGAGTGAGGTCGGTGTACCCCTGGGCGTGCGCGGTGACGCCGAGCGTGCGCGTGCCGCCGGTCCCCGTGACGGCGATGTCGCCGGTGCCCGCGACGGACGACTTGGTGGTCTTCGACGCGGTCACGGTCAGGGCGGAGGCGTCGGCCCCGCTCTGCGCGACGGTCACGGCGACGGTCGGATCGGCCGTGGCCCCGACCGCTCCGGACAGGTACGCGGAGGAGAGTCTGATGGTCGGCGTCCCGTAGCTCACGGCGTGGGCGGGTGCCGCGGCCGCGAGTGACGACAGCAGCGCCGTCGCCACGGCCAGCGTGGTCCCACGGGCGTACGACGGGGAGGGAAAGCGCACGGTCGGTGCCTTTCGTCGGTCGGCTCGACGCATCCGGCCACGGCGGCCGATGCCGTCGAGAAGGCTGTAGCCGGCGCCGCAACGTGCGGCTACGGCCAGGAGTCGCGGCGACGAACAGCAGCCGACGGATGATCTTCGTAGGGATCCGGGGACGGTTCACGGCGGGTCGGCGGACGTGGGCGTGGCCCGTGCTCGGGGCAGACCCCTGGACGGTGTGGCCGAGGAGGGTGCGGGGGTCGGCCTGGCGGTCGGCCGGGCGGTCGGTGTGGGCACGGCCGAGGGGCCGCGGGTGGGAGCCGCACCGGTCCGCCCGCCGTCACTCGGAGTGGGGTCGGCCGGGCCGCGTGAGGTCTCCGGGGACGGGACGGCCGCGGGGCTGCTCGCGGGCGGAGGGGCGAGCGGGACCGTCGGGGACTCGTGCCGTTGCGAGGCGGTCGTGCCCAGCGGCAGCACCACGACGGCTGCGACGCCCGCGACCGCACAGGACAGGCCGACGCCTACGGCGGTGCGCCGCAGCTTGCGGCGGGAGGCGCCGCGGCGGATCGCCTCGAACCGTCCGGGGGGCGGGCTCAGATAGTCGGGAGAGGGCCGCAGAAGGACGGCGAGCGGGTCGTCCGGCTCGAACTCCGGTTCTGCGCCGTCGTCATGACGTGTGATCAAGGCTTCTCCCCAGGTGGGCACGGAGCAGTTCGCGGGCCGCGTGCAGGTCGGCCTTGATGGTTCCTTCCTTGCGTCCGGTCAGCACGGACACCTCCCGGATGGACATGTCCGCGTAGTAGTGCAGCAGGATCGGGACGCGCAGGCGTTCCGGCAGCGACTGTACGAGCAGCCGTACGGAAGGGTCGCTCTGTTCGCTGTGCGGACGGATCACGGCCTCGGTCGTGACGCGCCGCACGGCTCTGCGTTCCCGCTCGGCCTTGCGCCAGTGGTCGCGGACGAGGTTGGCCGCGGTCACGTAGAGGAAGCCGCGCGGTTCCTCCACGGACGTCCAGCGGGCCCAGAGGCGGGTGAAGGCCTCGGAGGCGATCTCGTGGGCCGTGCCGTCGTCGTCGACCAGCCGGCGGCACCAGCCGGCCAGTCGCGGGTAGAGGGCAGCGAACAGCTCGGACGCTGCCGTGTCGCGGGACCGTTTCAACGCTCTCCATGGTCGGGGCCGCGCGGGCGTCGCGCGGTGTCGTGAGGAAGGAGTCCGGGCGGACGGCGTACGTTCCGTCCGCCCGGGATCCTTCGGTGGAGTCAGGGATTGTCCGTGCGGCGGAAGAGCTCCTTTCCTGCCGGTCTCAGGGGGTGGCTCCGCTCAGCGCGGCGAAGACGATGACGTTGTCGCGGTAGCCGTCGCCGGTCCGGGGGCCGCCGCACGTGATGAGACGCAACTCGGGGCGGTCCACGTCGCCGTAGACGTCCTGCGCCGGGAACTCGGCCTTGGCGACCGTCCGCACGGATCTCACGGCGAACCTCGCGGCGGTGCCGTTCTCCAGGACGGCGGTGATCGCATCGCCCGGCCGCAGTCGGTCCAGGTGGCGAAAGACGCCGTCCCCGTGCGCGCCGACCGTCACATGGCCGAGGATCACCGACGGCCCGACCTGCCCCGGCGTCGGCGAGTGCCGGTACCAGCCCGCTCGGTCGTGTGCCGTGACGGGCGGTACCTGCACACGGCCGTCCGGGGCGAGACCCAGCCGTACGACGGGTGTGTCCACCGAGATGGCCGGGATCCGCAGTGTGACCGGGACCGAACGCCCAAGGGGCTGCGGTGTGTTCGCGCCGGCATCGGACGACGGCTGCCGTGGATGTCCACGGGGACGCGCGGGTCCGGTCGGGCCGTCCTCGCCGCCACAGCCCACGAGCAGCGAGCCCAGTACGGCAGCGGTGAAGGCCCGTCTGGCGAGTGGGGTCATCCCCGGGTGGTCCGGCGGCGGCGCAGCACGAGAACCATCCCTCCGCCCAGGGCGGCCGCGGCCGCGGCACCGCCGCCGACGACCGCTCCCCCGTTTCCGGTGCCGTCGGACGAGGACGCCACACCCGTGTCGGGCGCTCCCTTCGGAATGCGGCCGACCTGCCCCGTTGCCGGGGCGCGGGTCGGCTCCGCGCTCGGGGCCGGGGCCCGGGTCGGCACCGCGCTCGGAGCCGGGGCACCGGGTGTGGGCGTGGCGGCGTCCGTCGGGCGTGCCGTGGGGGCGGTGGGGGCCGGGCTCGGGGTCGCGCCGTCGGCGAACGCCGGTATCGCGCCCGCCAGTACGGCGGTGCACGCAAGTGTCATGGTTCCCAGGGCGGTTCGGCGCATGAGTCGCTCTCCTTCTTCCGTTCGCCCGTCCGGAGGCGGCGGGCTGGATACAGATCGAGCGGAGAGACGAGGCAGCGGCGGACCGGGTTGTAAAGAGACGGCAAAGCCGCACCGGCAGGGCACCTGCGCCGGCGGGCGAGCGCGCGGCCGGACGGAACCGCCCCCGGCGCCGCACATCCGCCCCGGCCTCCGTACGCGTTCCGGGCGAACCGGGAACGGGCGGTGGGTCGGGGCGGTGTGTGACGCCGGGGGCCGGATCGCGGGAGCAGCCGAGGGAGCGGGGCTGGGTTCAGCCGAGCCGGGCGGCCAGTCGCCCGTTCCCGGTACCCGCATGACCGGCGGGGACCGCCTCCGGCTGCGCCATCAGGATCGAACGCTGAAGCCGGCTCAGCTGCGCGGAGGGCTCAAGGCCCAGTTCGGAGACCAGCGTGGTGCGCAGGCGCTGATAGACACTGAGCGCCTCACCGCGCCGTCCGGAGCGGTGCAGGGCGAGCATGAACTGGCCGTGCAGGCTCTCGTGCATCCGATGCCGGCTCACCAGGACGGTCAGCTCCGACAGCAGTTCGCGGTGGCGGCCCAGTCGCAGATCGGCCTCGATGCGCTGATCCAGCGCACAGAGCCGGCTCTCCTCCAGACGCTTGGCCTCCATGGCGACCTGGCTGCCCGCCTGCACGTCGCCGAGTGCGGGACCGCTCCACAGGGACAGCGCGTCCGCGAGCCGGCGGGCGGCCGCGCTGTAGTCCTCGCCGTCCATCGCACGGTAGCCCGCACCCGCCCGGCGCTCGAACTCCCGGTAGTCCACGTTGCCGCCGCGCGTCTGCAGTGCGTAGCCGCCCGGCAGGGTCGCCAGGACGTCCTTCGCGCTCAGGCGCTGCTCCCCGCCCGCCGACAGGGCCTGGGCGATCAGCTCGCGCAGGTGCAGCACGTACGTCTGCAGGGTGGTACGGGCGCTGCGCGGCGGAGCAGCCCCCCACAACTCCTCCGTCAGCGAGGCCACCGGGACCACCTGATCGGCGTGCAGTGCGAGCAGAGCCAGCACCTGCCGCGGCTTGGGAGCCGTCGGGGCTATGGGCAACCCGTTCTCCGTCACCGACAACGCGCCCAGCACCTGTACGTCCATGATCTCTCCCCCATACCTGGCACACCCGGCGCACCCGGCATACCTCAGCTCCGCTGACAACCCCGACGGCCGGCCTGCGAGGGTTCCGCTGCCGCAACCCGATCGCGTTGCAACCCGACCACTTGATAAAAAAACAGCGCAGTCGGTTTGTCAACAGGAGGCCGTCACCAGCCAGTCCTCCCCCGTCTCAAATCGGCCACTTACCTTCGCGCAACGAACAGACGAAGTCGCATAAATAGGGACGAATCTCGGGCGGAGAACCGCCAAACCGCGCCACGACACCCGTCCAACCTGGGAAGACAGTGCTGTCGAGAGATGGCCGGTGATAGTTGGCGAACCTCCGCCCCGGTCGAGCGGCACCAGCCGGGGCCATCCGGGAACCCTAAAAACAAACCACACGGTTCGTAGAGGAGGCGTGGCGGCCAACTCCGCCGGTACGGGGATGTCCGAACCTGCTCCAGCCCGCTCGCAGCGCGGCTGCGAGCCGGGCGAAGGACCCGGGCCGGGTGGGCCCGGCGACGGCGAGGTGTGTCAGCCCGCCGTGGCGGCGGACGGCACCGGCGTCAGCAGGCCTCGCTCCTGGACCGCCGGGAGGGACAGGGTCCGATAGCCGACGCTCTCGAAGAGAACCGTGATCCGGTCCCCCTCCTCGTGCATCACCTCGCCCTCACCCCACGTGCTGTGCCCCACCCGCATTCCGGGCGGGAAGGCGCCGGCGGCCGCCACGGGTTCCAGCGGATCGGGACCGGTACCGGAGAGGACGTCTCCCGTCCGGGCAGGGGCTTCCTTCAGCTCCTGCGCACGGGTGCAGGTGTCGCAGCCCGCGCAGTCGCCGTCCGCCAGACTCTCGCCGAAGTAGCCGAGCATGTGGCGCCGACGGCAGCCGTTCGTCTCCGCGTACGCCCGCATCATCTCCACCCGGGAACGCTCCAGGTCGACACGGGCGGCGGCGATCCGCACGGCCTCGCCGACGCAGACGTCGCGCCGGGCACCGGGCACGGCACGCACGCCGCCGCGCTTCTCCGCCGCCACGGCTCCGGCCTCCTCCAGCAGGTGGAGCATCGATGTCAGGGGGGTCTGGGACAGCCCGGTGCGTTCACGCAGAGCGGTCGCCTTGACCGGCCCCCGCTGCTCGCGCACCGCGTCGATGAGCCCGCCCAGCACCTCAGGGTCGGGCTGGGCGCCCGTACGGAATCGCTGCACTCCGAGATCCTCGGGCCGGTAGGCGAGGATCGCCGTCGACGGCTGCCCGTCACGTCCGGCCCGGCCGATCTCCTGGTAGTAGGTGTCGAGGGAACCCGGCACCGATGCGTGCAGCACGAAGCGGATGTTCGGCTTGTCGATGCCCATGCCGAAGGCGGAGGTGGCGACCACCACGTCGAGTTCACCGTCGCGGAAGCGGTCGTGCGTCCGGGAGCGCTCGGCCGCCGGGAGGCCGGCGTGGTAGGCGGCGCTGTCGAATCCCAGGGCCGACAGCTCCTGCGCGTACTCCTCCGCCTCCCGCCGCGTCCCCGTGTACACGATGCCCGGTTTGGCCTCGGCCGCGGCCCGTTCCACCACCCATCGGCGCTTCGCCGCGTTCTCCCGGTGCCGCACCACCTCCAGGGTGATGTTGCGGCGATCGAACCCCGCGACCACCTCGCGCGGTTCGTGCATGCCGAGCCGCTCCACGATGTCCGCCCGCACGGGGGCCGCCGCGCTGGCGGTGAGGGCGAGGAGCGGAGGCCGGCCGATGCGTTCGCGCACACGGCCGAGGGACAGGTAGTCGGGCCGGAAGTCGTATCCCCAGGAGGACACGCAGTGCGCCTCGTCGACCACCATCAGCGCGGGTGCGGCCGCGGCGATCTGCTCCACCACCTCGTCCTTCGCGAGCTGCTCGGGCGAGACGAACAGGAAGTCCAGACTGCCTTCGCGTACGCGCTCCCACACGGCCTCGTTGTCACGGGCACGCTGCGCGGAGTTGACGGCCGAGGCGCCGGATCCCTCGATGCGGGCGAGGTTGGCGACCTGGTCCCGCTGGAGCGCTATCAGGGGCGAGACCACGACGGTCGGCCCCTCCAGCAGCACACCCGGCACCTGGTACACGGCGGACTTCCCCGCGCCCGTCGGCATCACGACGATGGTGTCGCGGCCCTCCATCACGGCCGTCATGGCCTCGAGTTGGGACGGGCGCAGGCTCTCCCAGCCGAACACCTCCCGGGCGCAGCGCTGCAGGCGTCTTCTGAGTGACCTGGCCTTGAAGTATCCGACCTTGACACGCATGGCACTCCTGACGCCGTTCTCAGTGGGTTCGGCGCCCGTGTACCCCCGACACGACGAAAAACGAGCCGCCCGCGAGGCGTTGTCACTTCGTGTCCCGGTGCGGCCCCCGCGCCGCGGGCGACGTCCGCCGGGGCGGGCCACGGCCACTCGACGCCGCGTGGCGCACCCCGGCCGCCGACCGGCCGGGCCGGTGCCGGTGGATCCGCTCAGTCCGTGAGGGGCGTCCAGCCGCCGCGCGCGTACCAGTAGCGGGGCAGGCCCTTGGTGCCGCTCGTCCGGAACGGGACGCCGTGGTCGTCGATGCGCTCGGTGCCGGTGCGGCCCTGCGAGGACCAGTCGAGCTCCAGATACCAGCGGCAGTCGCAGCCGACGGTGCGGGCGTCGACCAGCAGCACCTCGGGGTCCTTCGCGGACACCCGGTACGGCATGCGCATCGGAGGCGTGCTCGTGCCCCGGTCGTTTCCCGCGACCGGGCGGGCGATCGGCCGGTCCTTGTCCAGGTCGACGGCGAACGAGCGGGGTTCCATGTCGCTGCCGCAGCCCTGCCCGGTGGCGTAGACGGTGCCCTTCACCGGATCGGACCGTCCCACGACGCGGACGCGCAGCGCCTCCAGGACGACAGCCGTGTCCGTGCGCCCCTGCACGGAGATGTCCACGAGGGTCTGGCCGCCGTGCACCGCGCCCTGGGTACGAGCCCAGGTGAAGGCGTCCTGCGGGGCCGGGGGCGGCGGGACCTGCTCGGGCGCCTTGTCGATGACGTAGTCGTGATGGCAACCGGACTCCCAGAGCTGGGAGTTCATGGTCCAGGCGAGAGGGGCGACGGCGGAGCGGGCCGTGGTCGACGGACCCGGCGAGCCCTTGCCCGTGGCGGGCGCCCCGGACGAGGGCGTCGCGGAGACTGTGCCGCGCCCGGCCGAAGGGGACGCGGAGGGCGTCGTGGTGCCATGCCGTGCGTCCGTTCCCGACGCCGGTGTCGGACGGCCGGACGCCCGGTCGCCGTCCTCGCCCGCGGAGTTCCCCGAGGACAGGGCGGCCATGCTTCCCAACGTGGCGAGGAGCACCGTGACGACGGCACCGGTGACGGCGAACCGCTGCCTGTTGCGGGGCTTTCGACCGCCGGTGGACGGCACTTGAGCCCGCCGGAATGAGGGGCGGGGGCGGCGGCCCGGATCCGGCGCGGGGACCGGCGGAGGTGCCTGCGCCGACCGCATGGGGTTCGGCTCACGAGCCGGCACGGACGGCGCGGAGATCGGCTCAGTGGTCTGTGACGACGGTGCCGGCCCGGACGCGGGGGCGGGTGCCGAGGCCGACGCGGATACTGAGGCCGACTCGGACGCCGACCCCGACTCGGCCGCCTGGGCCGACTCGGACGCCGACGCCGACCGGGATGCCGATGGCGGTGCCGATGACGGCGTGCCCCCTGCCGTCCGGGACCGCCGGCGTGCCGCCACCGCCAGGATCCACCACCGGTGCAGCTCGACCCGTTCGTCCGGGCTCGCCCCGCACATCGCGGCGAACCGCTCCACGGGCGCGAAGTCGAGCGGCACGGCCTCCCCCGCGCAGTACCGGTGCAGCGTCGAGGCGTTCATGTTCAGCCGGCGCGCGAGGGCGCCGTAACTGCGGTCCGTGCGCGCCTTCAGGCGCCGCAGCAGCGCCGCGAACTCCTCCACGTCGTCCTGAGATGGCAACGGATCTCCCAGCCTCGCGTCCTGGGCGGAATCCCAGGCACTCCCGCATATGGGGAGGTCGGAAGATCCGGGACGGTTCCACCGTCGCGGCTCGAGTGCGGTGAGCGGTCCCCGTGGCAGGGGTCCGCCGCCGCTCAGGGGTTCGCCGGAGCGACCCTCCGTACGGCCGAGCACCTCGTCAGAAGGCGCCCGGATCCCACGACAGGTCCTCGACGACCCTTTCCAGTGGCTCCGCGGCTTCGGCTCGGCGTGGCCGGCACGGCGGCCGGTACCAATGGCTCCGGCACGCGGTCGGCTCCCGCACCCTCGGAGACGACCGACGCCCTTCCGTCCTCCTCGATGCGGATCAGGCGGGCCAGGAGCAGTTCGGCGGCGCCGGCCCGGTCCGCGCCGCGTCCGCCGGCGGCCGCGGCGACCCATTGGGTACGGGTCGATGTCCCCCGGGTGCAGCCGCGCGACCGCGGCCCGGTCGGCCCGGTCACGCATCCGCCCTGCACGCCGAGCACCGCGTACACCCCGCAGCCTGCCGTCAACCCGGCTCCGAAGAGCTCCGGTTGACTCATGGCCGACTCACTCGGGGCACGAGGGCGGGCGCGTGGCGACCGGCGGAGCGGGCCCCTCGTCGGCGTTCCCGTGGCGCGGCGTATCCATGTGCGCGGCACCGCCGGGTCCGTGTGCGTGATGCCCCTGCATTCACCCCGCCGCCCGGCGGGCGGAGCCGGATGAGGACCGCGCCGCTCCCCTAGGGTGAATCGCGTGACAACGCAACGATGGGAACTGGGCGGCGACTTGAGCGTCGCGAGGATCGGGTACGGCACGATGAAGCTGACCGGTTGGCCGCGGGGTGACCGGCCGAGCCGGGAAACCGCTCTGGCCGTCCTGCGCAGGGCCGTGGACCTCGGGGTGAACCACATCGACACCTCGCACTACTACGCGCGTGACGGTGTGGCGGCCAACGGACTGATCCGTGAGGCCCTGCACCCCTACCCCGACGACCTGGTGATCGTGACCAAGGTGGGGGCCCTGGTCGAGGGCTCCGACATCGCCCTGCCCGATGCGGAGAAGACCGGTCTCACCTCGGGCAATCTGCGCCGTGCCGTCGAGGCGAACCTGCGCACGCTCGGCCTGGACCGGCTGGACGTGGTCAACCTGCGGCTGGGTGACCTGGACCGGACCGGGACTTCTCTGGCCGGACCCCTGGAAGCGCTCCTCGCCCTGCGCGAGGAGGGTCTGATCCGCCATCTCGGGGTCTCCAACGTCACGGCGGCGGAGCTCGCCGAGGCCCGCGGGATCGCACCCATCGCCTGCGTCCAGAACCTCTACAACCTGGCACGGCGCGACGACGATCCGATCATCGACGCCTGCGCGGAAGCGGGCATCGCCTACGTGCCCTTCTTCCCCGTCGGGGGCTTCCAGCCGATCACGGCCCACCGCCTCGACGCCGTCGCCGCCCGCCACGATGCGACCGCCCCGCAGGTCGCCCTCGCCTGGCTGCTCGCCCGGTCGCCGAACATCCTGCCCATTCCCGGCACCGGATCCCCGGCTCACCTGGAGGAGAACATCGCCGCTGCCGCCCTGAGGTTGAGCCCAGCGGACCTCTCCGAGCTCGATCAGAGCTGAACGGGCACACGCGGCCTGCCGGACCGTACCCCTTTGCGAGGACCCTGACCAGCATGTTCAGCGGACCTGAGTCGAGGCTTGTCAAGTTTACTGCTGCGGTGTATATAGATGGTGTCGTCATGCGCATCACGTCTTCAGGAGAGGAGTGAGTGATGATGCTCATGCGGACGGACCCCTTCCGTGAGCTGGACCGCCTCACCCAGCAGGTGCTGAGCACCGCGGCGAGGCCGGCGGCCCTGCCGATGGACGCCTTCCGCGACGGGGACACCTTCGTCGTCGAACTGGACCTGCCCGGCGTGGACCCCGAATCGATCGACCTGGACGTCGAGCGCAACGTGCTGACCGTCAAGGCCGAACGCCGCCCGAGCGCGGGCGAGGACAGCGAGGTCCTGGTCTCCGAGCGCCCCGCCGGAGCCTTCAGCCGTCAGCTCTTCCTGGGCGAGACCCTGGACACCGAGCGCATCGACGCCGCCTACGAGGCAGGCGTGCTGCGGCTGCGGATCCCCGTGGCCGAGCAGGCAAAGCCCCGCAAGATCGCGATCAGCGGGAGCGACACCCGCAAGCAGATCAGCGGCTGAACCGGCAGCGACGGGCGGGACCCGGTACGCGGGGGCTGCCGCACCCGGCAGCCCCCCCACCACGGCGACACCAGGTCGGGAGGACATCATGCGCAGGGACTGGCTCGCTTTCCTGTCCGCGGTACGGGAACGCGGCGAATACCCCACGCGGGAAGAGGCCGAACGCGCCTCGCGCGTCGTCCTCGCCCTGCTGGGTGCACACC
Organism: Streptomyces sp. NPDC026417; assembly: GCF_055567695.1. Classification (NCBI taxonomy): domain Bacteria; kingdom Bacillati; phylum Actinomycetota; class Actinomycetes; order Kitasatosporales; family Streptomycetaceae; genus Streptomyces; species Streptomyces sp. NPDC026417. The sequence continues at coordinate 74,616 of NZ_JBVHPY010000020.1, read as the reverse complement.
TGGTGGGCGAGGTGCGCGGCCAACTGGCCGCCCGGCTCCCCGAGACGCTGGCACTCGTCCTGCTCAATCCGCTGCAGGCACATGAACCGCTCTCTCCGGAGCGCTTCGTCCGCGCGACCGCCGCGTGGATCGACGGCGCGACCGAGAAGACCGCGACCTGGGACGTGGGCGCCGTCCTCAGCGTCGTGTCCGACATCGCGGGCGAGGACCTGATGGAGCAAGTCCTCCTCCAACTCCCGGTGGGCTACGGCCCTTTGTTCGGCCACCCCGAACCCGTCTGACCGTCACGGCCCCCGACCTGAACCACCCGCGCCGGTCCGTCCGCCCCAGGGCGAGCCACTCCGCGCCAGGGCGGCCACGCCGACCCGCGGCGGGCCACGCCGAGGCCGGCCGGGCCGGACTGCCCGGCCGGCCTCTCGTACGCTTGCCCCGTGCCAGCCTCCCGCCTGCAACGCGTCGCCGTTCTCGTGCTCGAAGGTGCGAAACCGCTCGACGTGGGCATCCCCGCCCAGGTGTTCACGACCCGCGCGAGCATGCCGTACGAGGTCCGGGTGTGCGGCGCGGCACCGGGGCTGGTGACCGGCGGTGACGGCCTGTCGTACTCCGTCGCGCACGGCCTGGAGGCCCTGGAGTGGGCCGACATCGTCTTCGTGCCCGGCTACCGCTTTCCGGACCGGGACGACCCGCCGGGAGCCGTCCTGGAAGCGCTGGTCGCGGCGCACGCCCGGGGCGCGCGGCTCGCCGCCATCTCGACCGGCGCCTTCGCGCTCGCCGCCACGGGTCTCCTCGACGGCAAACGCGCCACGACGCACTGGCACTACACGCGGGCCCTGCAGGCGAAGCGTCCCCTCGTCCAGGTCGACGAGAACGTGCTGTTCGTGGACGAGGGGAGCATGCTGACCTCCGCCGGCGCCGCCTCGGGCATCGACCTGTGCCTGCACATCCTGCGCGGCGACCTGGGCGTGGCCGCCTCGAACCACGCGGCACGCCGCCTGGTCGCGGCCCCCTACCGCAGCGGTGGCCAGGCGCAGTACGTGCCGCGCAGTGTGCCCGAGCCACTCGGAGAGCGGTTCGCCGCCACTCGTGAGTGGGCCCTGCACCGGCTGGACGACCCGCTCACCCTCACCACCCTCGCCCGGCATGCCGGAGTCTCACCGCGTACCCTCTCGCGGCGCTTCGTCGAGGACACCGGCTACACGCCGATGCAGTGGGTCATGCGCGCCCGGATCGACATGGCCCGCGAACTGCTCGAACGGTCCCAGCGAAGCGTCGAGCAGATCGCCGCCGACGTCGGTCTCGGGACCGCGGTCAATCTGCGGCTGCACTTCCAGCGCATCCTCGGGACCACGCCGAGTCAGTACCGGCGGACCTTCGCGCAGGGCGACTGACGTCCCCGCCGTCCCGCTGGCGCGATCCTTTCGGATCGTGGCACTCACGCCACTGCCACGCGCGGGCCCGCCGAGTGAGTCTTGTGGCGACCCGAAAGGACACCTCTCATGACTCGCATCGCCATCAACGGATTCGGCCGTATCGGACGCAATGTGCTGCGCGCACTCCTGGAGCGCGACAGCGATCTCGAGATCGTCGCCGTCAACGACCTCACGGAGCCCGCCACCCTCGCGCGGCTGCTCGCCTACGACACCACGGCGGGCCGGCTCGGCCGCCCCGTGACCACCGACGGGGACACCCTCGTCGTCGACGGACGCCGGATCACCGTCCTCGCCGAGCGCGAACCGGCGAAGCTGCCGTGGGCCGAGCTCGGCGTCGACATCGTGCTGGAGGCGACCGGCCGCTTCACCTCCGCCGCGGCCGCCGGCGCCCACCTCACCGCGGGCGCCAGGAAGGTCCTGGTCAGCGCGCCGTCGGACGGTGCGGACGTCACCCTCGCGTACGGCGTCAACACCGACGCCTACGACCCGGCCGCGCACACGATCGTCTCGAACGCCTCGTGTACGACCAACGCGCTCGCGCCCCTGGCCGCGGTGCTCGACGAACTCGCCGGCATCGAACACGGCTTCATGACCACGGTGCACGCCTACACGCAGGAGCAGAACCTGCAGGACGGGCCGCACCGCGACGCCCGCCGCGCCCGCGCCGCCGCGGCCAACATCGTGCCGACCACGACGGGTGCCGCCAAGGCGATCGGACACGTGCTGCCCGCCCTCGACGGAAAGCTGTCCGGCGACTCCATCCGCGTACCGGTCGCGGTGGGCTCGATCGTCGAACTCAACACGACCGTCGCCCGCGACGTGACACGCGACGACGTGCTGGCCGCGTACCGCGCCGCCGCCGGCGGCCCCCTGGCCGGCATCCTGGAGTACTCCGACGACCCGCTGGTGTCGTCCGACATCACCGGCAACCCGGCGTCGTCGATCTTCGACTCGGCCCTCACCCGCGTCGACGGACGTCACATCAAGGTGGTCGCCTGGTACGACAACGAATGGGGCTTCTCGAACCGCGTGATCGACACGCTCGAACTCCTCGCCGGCCGCTGACGGGTCCCGCAAGCCGCACCCGGCGGCGGCGTGCCGGGACGAGAGCCGCGCGATGCCGGCACCGCTGTCGGCCGGTGCTCCGCCGGGGCGCCCCGCGTCACCCGTGCCGCTGGGCGGCGGCGCGGCGCTGCCGCTTGCCGAGCGGTGCCTGGGAGAGGTCCTCGGCACTGCTCCTGAGGTTCTTGTAGCCGTAGCCGCGCTCGGCCAGCCACGTCCCGGCCGCCGCCTCGGCACGTTCGGCCGCTTCGAGGATGTCCTCCTCCGCGTCCCCCGAGTCCTGGAAACGGAACGTGAAGGCGGACCGCGCGGCCAGGTCGTAACTCAGGTGCCCCTCGGGGGTGAAGGTCGCCCGCAGGACGTCGTGCTCGGCGGCACGGGCCAGGAGCTCGGCCCGCTGGTCACCGGTGAGTCCGTCGAAGACACCGCGGACGGTGATACGGAACGTACGCGTACTCATCCCGCGACCGTATCCGGCGGGCCCGGTGCCGCTCCACCGCATTTCTCGCGGCCCGGACGGGGCGGCCGAGGCCGCCCCTCTTCCCGTACGGCGGGCCGTTCCCCCTCCGACAGCGCAGGCCACCGGCCCGTGGGGCGGGCACAAAGGGGAGAATGCAGGGAAGGAGGCATCCGAGAAGCGGGAGCAAAGGGGAATTCGTGTCCCAGGACGGCGCGTACTCATCGTCCCGGCCGGCGGCCGGTGACGAGTGGTCCGCAGTGCTGCACACCCTCTGGCAGGCGGCCGCCGAGGTCCAGGACGTCACCGGCCTCGCGGACGGCGTCTACCCGGCTCTGCTCTCGCACCCGGACGTGGTGGTGGGCGTCGGGAGCCGCTGGACCGCCCGTGACATCCAGTACGTCCGCCATTCCAGCGACGGAACCGCACGACCGGTCACCATCGGCCCCGTGGAGCTGGCGAAGTGGGGCGAGCACGTCTGCGCCGCGGCCCGCGCCGACGCCGTCCCCCACCGCCCGGAGGTCGTGCGTCACGTCCCCCTTCGGTCCGACGATGCCGTTCGGGGCCCCGAGGGTCGTCTCCTCCTCGCTGCCGGAGCCGTGCACGCCCTCGAATGCGTCATCCCGTTCGGCGGGTCCGACTGGGCGTCCCTGTGGGTGGGTCTCGCCGCACCACCGGCCGACGACGGCGTTCTCGAGGAACGGCTGCTCCAGGTGGCCGACGTCCTGATCGCGAGCAACAAGCGCATCGTGGAGTACCGCATACACGATCGGCGTCAGGTCGAGGACGCCTTCCTCGCCGAGGCCTCGCTCCAGATGGACGCCAGCCTCGACGTCGAGGAGACGCTGCGGCGGGTGGCCCGGCTCGCGGTCCCGGCCGTCGCCGAAGGATGTGTGGTCCACCTCTTCGAGCCCAACGGCGAACTCGCCCCCGTCGCATCCGCGCACGTCGCCGCCTCCGCCCAGAACTGGCTGGCCGGCGTGTCCCGCGAGGACTCGTGGCTGGCGAAGGCGCTGCGTGCGGGGGCCGAGGGGAAGGCGAGCGTGGTGCTGCGCGGCGCCGACCTGATGGGCGGCCCCTTCGGCGTCGGTTCCCCGGCCGCGGGAGCACCCGTACGAGCGGTGAGTGTGAGTCCGCTGCGGGCGCGGGGCCGCGCTCTCGGGACCCTCACCTTCCTGTACCACCGCGACGACGCCGACATCGGCAGCCCGCGTCTCCTGGACGATCTCGCGGGACGCGCCGCCCTGGCCATCGACACCAGCACGCTGTACGAGCAGCGGCGCCGCCATGTGGAGGTGCTGCAGCGGCATCTGCTGCCCCGGGCGCTGCCCGACGTCGAAGGCGTGGAGCTGAGCGCCGCCTACGCCGTGGCCGACTCCAGTCTCGACGTGGGAGGGGACTTCTACGACGCCGTCGTGACCGGCGACCGGATCGCCCTGCTGATCGGCGATGTCTGCGGCCGGGGCGCCGAGGCCGCCGCGCTCACCGGCCTCGCCCGGCACACCCTCCGCACCCTCTTGGAGGACCGCACTCCGCCCGGTCAGGCACTCGCCCGGCTGAACCGGGCCCTCCTCACCGAGCGGACGACCCGCTTCGTGACCGCGGTGGTCGCGGTGCTGACGCCCGCACCCGGCGGCTGGTCGGTCGAGGTGGCCAGCGCCGGTCACCCTCGTCCCCTGGTGCGAGGCGTCGACGGCCGGGTGCGGGAGATCCCCTGCTCCGGGATCTTTCTCGGGGTGCTGGAGGACGCCGACTACCGGCCCACCCGGCAGCGCCTCGCACCGGGCGAGGCCCTGGTGATGTTCACCGACGGCCTCACCGAGGCCAAGGGCGCCGACGGCAGTTATTTCGAGGACCACCTCACCGACGCGGTACGCGGGCTCGGTGACGCAACGGACGCGGCCGGGCGGCTCGTCGCCATGTCGGCGGACTTCCGCCGGCATGGCGACGACGACACAGCCGTCCTCATGGCCCAGCTGAAAGGACCATCGTGAAGCAGCCCGAACACGGCAGGTCGGTCGACCACGGCCGGGTACTGGTGGTGGAGGACTCCGAGGAGGACGCGGAGGCCATCGAACGCGCCCTGGCCCAGACCCATCCGGAGCTGCGGCTGGAGTTCGCGAACCGCGGCGAGGAGGTCGTCGCCGGGCTGCGGGGGGCCGACGAGCTGCCCGGGCTGATCCTCCTCGACCTCAACATGCCCGGCGCCAGTGGGCACACGATCCTCGGTGCCATCCGCTCCCACCCGGAGTTCTCGGCCGTGACCGTGGTCGTGTTCACCTCCTCCACCGCGCCCACGGAGGTCGACGCCTGCTACGCGGCGGGCGCGGACAGCTACATCTACAAGCCCGTCAACTTCCATCTGTTCCGCACGGTGCTGAAGGGCGCGGTGGACTACTGGCAGCAGACCACGAGTCACGCCGGGTCGGACGGAGCGGGCACCGGATCGCCGAGCGTGAAGTAGAAGGCGGAGCCGAGACCCGGCTCGCTCTCCAGCCACAGGCGTCCGCCGTGCCGCTCCACGATGCGCTTCACGACCGCGAGTCCCACCCCGGTTCCTCCGCCGTGGTCGCCGGGCCCGTGCAGCCGCCGGAACAGGTCGAACACCTCGGCCTGCCGGTCCGGCGGGATGCCGAGGCCGTTGTCGCGGACGACTAGGGCCTGCTCCGTGCCCGACCCGTTCGGCCGGTGGACGCTCTCCACCTCGATCGCCACCGTCCGGTCCGGCCGGTCCCCGGCGTACTTGGCGGCGTTCACCAGCAGGTTGACCAGGATCTCGTACAGGCGGTCCGGGTCGGCGTTCACCTCGGGCAGGGACGGCGGCCGCAGCACGGCCACGCGCTCCTCCGCCAGCCGCGGCCCGGCGACCTCCAGCGCCGCGTCGACGACCTCGTCCAGTGCGACGTCACGCCGCCGCAGGCCGGCGCGCCCCAACCGGGCGTAGTGCAGGAGTGAGTTGAGCAGCTCGTCCATGCGGCCCGCCAGACGCTCCATGGTCCGCAGCCGCGCCACGCTCCTGGCGTCCAGGCCGGCACCCGCGTCCTCCAGCGTGAAGGTCGCCGCGTTCGAGATGCCGCGCAAGGGTTCCTTGAGGTCGTGAGCGGCGGCGTGCGCGAACGAGTCGAGGTCCGTGTTAGTCATCCGCAGTTCCTCGTTGAGCTCGCCGAGGATGTCGGCGTGGTGCAGCACCAGCCCGGTCAGCATGCGCCACAACTCCCCGGCCGTCGCACGGTCCTGCGGTGTCCACGGCAGACTCCGGCCGCGCATCACGGAGCGGAGGACCTCGCCGGAGCCCCTCGGCGTCAGCCGCTCGCCGCGCGGGCCCACCTTGACCGGCACGGCCGGGTCGGCGGCCCAACGCCGCGGGACGGGCCGCTCGGTCCGCAGCCAGGCGAGGAAGTCCCCGGGCCGCAGGGGGATCATCAACACCCCCGCGGGCACGGCGTCCGACCCGTCCTCACCGGCCGCCCCCGCCGTGCCCGGACGGTCCGTCGGGTGCGCTGTCCCTCCCGTGTCCGGCCCGTCCGCCGACTGCGGGGTCCCTGCCACGTCCGGGCCGTCCGTCGGGTGCGGCGCTCCTGCCGTGCCCTGTCCGGCCGGGGTGCCGGGGCCGCCCGCCGTGGGTGCTCCCAGTGCGGCGGCCGTCTCCGGCGTCTCCTCGGCAGGCAGCAGCTCCGGCAGCCGGTCCGTGTCCCACACCGCTCCCGGCGGCAGTTGCGCCGCGCGTCGGCCGAGTTCGTCGGCCACGCGCCCGGACACCGGCGCCCCGGTGGACGTCAGACGGCCGCCTCGCATCAGCAGGACGGCGTCCGCCCCCATCAGGGCCCGCACCTCCGCGGCGTGCCGCACCAGCGAGGCCTCCAGGTCCACGCCCAGCAGTTCGGCCACTGCCGCCGCGCGTCCGCCGGAGCGGGTCAGCGCGTCCGCCCGCCCGCGCTCCTCGATGGCCGCCAGTTGCAGCGAGAACGCCGCGCCGAACAGCTCGCACGCCGAACGCACCTCGGGCGCCAGCGTCACCGGGGCGCCGCCGTGGCAGGCGATGAGCCCCCACAGCCGGCCCTCCCGCAGCACGGACACCGACATGGACGACCGCACACCGATGTTCCGCAGATATTCGAGGTGGAAGCCCGACACCGTGCGCAGCGCGGAGCCCGACAGGTCCAGCGGGGCCCCGGTCGCCGCCCTGACCTCCGGATACAGGCGGACCGTCGGATCGTCGACGTCCGCGATCACCCGGATCCAGTTCTCCTCGTACAGCCGGCGGGCCTGCGGGGGAATGTCCGTGGCGGGGAACCACAGCCCCAGCCAGGGCTCCCAGCCGTCGGCCACGTCCTCGGCCACCACCTCGCCGGGCCCGTCCGAGCCGTCGAAGCGGTAGGCGACCACGCGGTCGTACCCCGTCAGTTCGCGCACCTGCCGGACGGCGATCCGGCAGCAGTCCTCCACGGATCCGGCCGACCGCAGCCGTGCCAGTGCCCGGCGGATGCCCTGGTAGAAGCCGGAGAAGTGGAACGCCGCCGCCTCATCCCGGGGCTCGAACTCCAGGACGACCAGACCGTCCCGGCGGTGGGCGGACACGTCGAACGTCCGTCGTGCCGGTCCGGCGCCCGCCACGACGGGCAGAGCGGCACCCGTGCCGTCCTCGCCCGCGGTGGCGTCCAGCACCTCGGCCCAGTCGTCGGGGTCCAGCACCCCGAAGACGTGGGCGCCGACCAGGTCGGGGGCCGTGACGCCGAGCAGCGCGGCGCAGTTCTCGGCCGCCGTGTCCACGACGCCGGAGTCGGCAGCCACGGCCAGGAGGGTGCCGTAGGACTGCACTCCGCCCAGGAGGTGGATGGGCTCACGGACGCATTCGGAGAGGTCGAAGCCGCCGGGCACGACCGCCTCGGCCTCCCGCGCACGCTGAGACAGCCAGTCGGCTTCCACTTGTGATCACCTCACCCTTGCCTGTCGGTACGTGCCTGCGCGCCGCGTCGCCGCCCCCGGGCCGGCGGACGGGTCCACCGGCAGGGCGGCTCCCGGCGGGCACCGGCGGCGTCGCACCGGCTCAACCACCGCTCGTGTCGCCCGACATGTTCCAGCGGGCGAGGTCACGCAGCCAGGCCTGCGCCGTGCCGTCCGACGGGGCGCGCCAGTCGCCGCGCGGCGAGAGCGAACCGCCGGCCGAGACCTTGGGCCCGTTCGGCATGGCGGACCGCTTGAACTGCGCGAACGCGAAGAAGCGCCGGCAGAAGACCTCCAGCCACTCCCAGATCACCGGCAGGTCGTACTCCGCCCGCTTGGGCGCCGGGAAGTGCGGCGGCCAGACGCCCGCCTCCTTGTCGTGCCAGGCATGCCAGGCGAGGAAGGCGATCTTCGACGGCCGGAAGCCGTAGCGCAGCACGTGGAAGAGGGTGAAGTCGTGCAGCGCGTACGGCCCGATCTTGGACTCCGTGGACTGCAGTTCCTCGCCCGGGACGAGTTCGGGGCTGATCTCCGTGTCCAGGATCGCGGTCAGTGTCCTGCCGGTCTCCTCGTCGAACTGCTCGCTGCCGACGACCCAGCGGATCAGGTGCTGGATGAGCGTCTTCGGCACGCCGGAGTTGACGTTGTAGTGGCTCATCTGGTCGCCGACCCCGTACGTGCACCAGCCGAGCGCCAGTTCGGACAGGTCACCGGTGCCGAGCACGATGCCGCCGCGCTGGTTGGCCAGCCGGAACAGGTAGTCGGTGCGCAGTCCGGCCTGGACGTTCTCGAAGGTGATGTCGTACACCGGCTCGCCGGACGAGAACGGGTGGCCGAGTTCCTTGAGCATGAGCCGTGCGGTCGGCGAGATGTCGAGTTCGGCGGCGGTGATGCCGAGGGAGCGCATCAGCTTGTGCGCGTTGCCCTTCGTGTGGTCGCTGGTCGCGAAGCCGGGGAGGGTGAACCCGAGGATGTCGCTGCGCGGGCGGCCGGCGCGGTCCATCGCCCGCGCGGCGACGATGAGCGCGTGGGTGGAGTCCAGGCCGCCGGACACGCCGATCACGACCTTGGGGCCGCCGATCGACGCGAGGCGCTGCTGCAGGCCCGCGACCTGGATGTTGTAGGCCTCGTAGCAGTCCTGGGCGAGCCGGTCCGCGTCGGCGGGCACGAACGGGAAGCGCTCGACCCGGCGCTTGAGCCCGAGGTCCGTCTCCGGCGGGTCGAGGCGGAACTCCACCTGTCGGAAGCTGTCGGTGCGTGCGGCGTGGGCACGCCGGTTGTCGTCGAAGGTGCCCATCCGCTGGCGTTCCTGACGCAGCAGGTCGAGGTCGACGTCGGCCACGGCGTACCGGTCGTCCTGCGGGAAGCGGTCGGTCTCCGCCAGCAGGACGCCGTTCTCGTAGATCATGGTCTGGCCGTCCCAGGACAGGTCCGTGGTCGACTCGCCGAGTCCGGCCGCCGCATAGACGTAGGCGGCGAGGCAGCGTGAGGACGCGGAGCGGCAGAGCATCCGGCGGTCCTCGGCCCTGCCGACGGTGATCGGGCTGCCGGACAGGTTGGCGAGGACGGTGGCGCCCGCGAGCGCGGCTTCGGCGCTGGGTGGCACGGGGACCCACATGTCCTCGCAGATCTCGACGTGCAGGACGAGGCCGGGGACGTCCTGCGCGGCGAAGAGCAGATCGACGCCGAACGGCACGGCGGCGCCGCCGATCCGGATCGATCCGCCGCGCTCGTCGTCGCCCGCGGCGATCTGCCGCCGCTCGTAGAACTCGCGGTAGTTCGGCACGTAGGACTTGGGGGCGATGCCGAGGATCCGGCCGCGGTGCACCACCACCGCGCAGTTGTAGACGCGGTGGCGGTGGCGCAGGGGTGCGCCCACCACGAGCACGGAGGTGAGGTCCGCGGAGCCGGCCACCACGATCTGGAGGGCCTCCTCGACCTCGTCGAGCACCGCGTCCTGCAGCAGGAGGTCCTCGATCGAGTAACCGGACAGGCACAGCTCGGGGAAGATCGCGACGGCGACGCCCTCCTCCGAGCACCGGCGTCCCTGCCGCAGTACGGCCTCCGCGTTGGCCGGCGGGTCGGCGATGGCGGCGTGGCCGGTGCACGCGGCGATCCGCGCGAATCCGTGCTGGTAGATCGACCAGAAGTTCATCGAAACTCCGCATCCGTCCGGGGCCCGCGCCCCGGTCCGGTGGTGTGCGTACCCGGAACGCCCATGATCACAGACTACGGGTCGGTCCGCGTCACGGCGGAGGGGCGGCGCCCCGGTCGGGCCCGGCGCCGCGGGACGCGCACCCGTGCCCCCGCCCGCGGCTACTTGAGCGCCGCGGTGGCCGCCAGGAAGGTGGTCACGAGTTCGCGCGCCCAGTCGCCGGACGCGGGTCGGGCGCTGAAGATGGCGCGGTAGTACAGCGGGCCGAGCAGGAAGTCGACGGCACTGCCCACGGCGGGCGCCTCACCGCCCCGGGAGCGCTCGCGTTCGATGATGGCGCTCAGTTGCTCGTGCCGGTCCGCGGTGCAGGCGCAGCCGCCCTCCGGGCCGGAGCCGATCGTGGCGCGCATCAGGGCGAGTGTGTCCGGGTCGGCGAGGTCGGTGGCGACGTCCTCCATCCACCGCTCCAGGTCGCCGGCCAGCGAGCCGGAGTCGGGTACGACCACGTCGCCGCTGAACCGGCTGGTGGCGACGTCGTTGAGCAGCTGGGCGGCCGACCCCCAGCGCCGGTACACGGTCGTGGCGTGCACGCCCGCGCGGGCGGCGACGGCGGGGATTGTCAGCGCCTCCGCGGGCTCCTCCGCGAGGAGGTCCGCGACGGCGCGGTGGACGGCCGCCCGCACCTTCGCGGAGCGGCCACCGGGGCGTGCCTGAGCTGAAGCGTCAACCATGACGGAATTATCGCACTGATCGTTGCGTTAGTGGTAGCGTCCTTAACGCATCGATCACTGCGTTTGGAGAGAGTCGTGCCCGGTTCCGCCCTGCCCCAGAACCACACCTCCCCGCCCCCGCCCGCCTCCCCACCCGTCGCGTCCCCGCCCGGTACCGGGCGCCGCCTGGGGCATCCGGCGGCCTTCGCCGCCCTCGCGGTGGTCTTCGTGCTGTTCATGGCCGCGTCCAGCGCGCCGTCCCCGCTGTACGTCGTCTACCAGCAGCAGTGGAACTTCTCCGCCACCGTCCTCACCACGGTCTTCGCCGTGTACGTCCTCGGGATGATCGCGGCCCTCCTGGTGCTCGGCGCCCTGTCCGACCACCTCGGCCGACGGCCGGTCCTGCTGTCGGCGCTCGCACTCGAAGCGGTGTCGATGGCCGTGTTCCTCACCGCCGACGACGTGGCCCTGCTGCTGACCGCGCGGCTGGTCCAGGGCATAGCCACCGGCGCCGCCATGACCGCCCTCGGCGCGGCCCTGGCAGACCTCAACCCGGCCCACGCCCCCCACCGCGCGGGCGTCGTCACGGGCGCGGCACCCACGTTCGGCCTGGGACTCGGCTCCCTGGGCTCCGGCTTCCTCGTGGAGTACGGTCCGCACCCCACGCGCCTGGTGTACGCGCTGCTGCTGGGCGCGGTGATCCTGGCCGGCACGATGCTCCTGGCGCTGCCCGAGACCTCGCTCCGGCGTCCCGGCGCCGCCCGTTCGCTCCAGCCCCGGCTCCGGGTGGCCCCGCGCCTCCGGGCCGACCTGCTGGGACTGGTGCCGATCCTCGTCGCCAGCTGGGCGCTCGGCGGTCTCTACCTCTCCCTCGGCCCCTCCGTCGCCGTCGGGCTGTTCGGTCTGTCCAGCCACGTCGTGGGCGGTCTGGTGGTCACCCTGCTGACCGTGCCCGCCTCGCTCACCGCGTTCGCCCTGCGCGGCTGGCCAACCGCGCGCACCCTCACCTTCGGCGCGAGCCTGCTGCTGGCCGGCACGGCCGTCGCCCTCACCGGCGTCGAGGAGAACTCCCTGAGCACGGCGGCGCTCGGCACCGTCGTCGCCGGAGTGGGCTTCGGCGGCTCGGCCCTCGCGAGCTTCGGCACACTGGCCCGTATCGCCGCCCCGTCCGAACGCGGTGAACTGCTCTCGGTGGCCTTCGTGATCTCGTACCTGTCCTTCAGCGTGCCCGCGGTGGCCGCCGGAATCGCCGTCACCCACACGGGGCTGCACGAGACGTCCGTCGTCTACGCCGCGACGGTGGCCGTCCTCGCCGCCCTCGCCCTGCTCGCCCAGTGGCTGCGCTCCCACCGCACCCCCGGCCGGGGAACCTGCCCGCAGACCTGACGGCCCGACGACTCCCGGACCTGCCGGCCATGACGACCGGCCCCTGCGGGGCGAGGCACGGCCCGGCCGGACTCGCCCTTCACCCGGAGCGGGGCAGCTGCCGGCGCACCCAGCCCGGATCGGGATTGACGTGCGGCCGGCCCCCGACCACCACGGTCGGTACGGTCTCGTCGCCGTCATTGGCCGCCCTCACCACCGAGGCCCCGGCCGGGTCGCGCCAGATGTCGACCCAGTGCGCACGACGGGCACTGCGGCCCAGCCGGATCCGCAGACGCAGGCAGTACGTGCAGCCCGGCCGCCAGTAGACGACCGGACGGCCGTCGGCCGCGCTGCGCCGCTGCGCCTCCGCGGCGCCGACCGACCGCGGAAACGCCAGTGGCGAGTGCAGCCAGGCGGGCAGCAGGAACATCAGCAGAAGTACGCCCGCGGCAGCCGGCGCTCCTCGCGCGGCCGTCGTCGCCCCGAAGGCCGCACCACAGGCCACGAACACCACCGGCAGGAGCCACGCACGCGTCATGAGAACGCAGGCTATCGGCGGCCACGGACGTGCGTCCCACAGCGTCCGACCACCGGGCACCGGGCACCGGGCACCGGGCACCGGGGCGAGATTCCCGGCGCGGGTGCGCCGGACGCGGACGTGGTTCGTCAGAGGATCACCACCGAGCGCAGGACGTCGCCCCGGTGCATACGGGCGAAGGCGCCCTCCACCTCGTCGAGGGCGATCGTCTCGCTGACGAAGGCGTCGAGGTCCAGGCGGCCGTGGCGGTAGAGATCGATGAGCACGGGGAAGTCGCGGGAGGGCAGACAGTCGCCGTACCAGGAGGACTTGAGTGCTTCGCTGCTGGCCGAACACGTCCAGCAGCGGCAGTTCGAGACGCATGTCCGGGGTGGGGACCCCGACGAGTACGACGGTGCCCGCCGGATCGCGGGCGTAGAACGCCTGCCGGTAGGTCTCCGGGCGGCCGACCGCGTCGATGACGACGTCCGCGCCGTGGCCACCGGTCAGTTCGCGGGTCGCCTCGACGGGATCCGTCTCAAGCGAGTTGACCGTGTGGGTGGCCCCCATGTCCCGGGCGGTCCGCAGCTTGCGGTCGTCGATGTCCACGGCGATGATCCGGGCCGCCCCGGCGAGCCGGGACCCGGCGATCGCGGCGTCCCCGACACCTCCGCAGCCGATGACGGCCACCGCGTCGCCGCGGCCGACTCCGCCCGTGTGGACCGCCGCGCCGAGGCCCGCCATCACCCCGCAGCCGAGCAGCCCTGCGGCGGCGGGCGACGCGGCGGGGTCGACCTTCGTGCACTGCCCGGCGGCGACCAGCGTCTTCTCGGCGAAGGCACCGATACCGAGAGCCGGTGTCAGCTCGGTGCCGTCGGTGAGCGTCATCCGCTGCCGCGCGGTGCGAGTGTCGAAGCAGTACTGCGGGCGCCCTCGCCGACAGGCACGGCAATGTCCGCACACCGCACGCCAGTTGAGGACGATGACATCTCCCGGTACGACCTCCGACACCCCGGCGCCCACCCGTTCGACGACGCCGGCCGCCTCGTGGCCGAGCAGGAAGGGGAAGGCGTCGTCGATACCGCCCTCGCGGTAGTGCAGGTCGGTGTGGCAGACCCCGCACGCGCGCACCTGCACCACCGCCTCCCCCGGCCCCGGGTCGGGCACGACCACCGTCTCGACGCGCACCGGCTCTCCCTTGGCGCGTGCCACGGCACCGCGTACGTACTGGGGCATGGGCGAGGTCCCTTCGACTTGATGGTTCTGGGCTGTGGTGGCCCGACTCGGGCCGGGCGGCGTGGAGTTCAGCGCGCGAGGCGCACCCGCACCGGGAGCGAGGCCCACGAGCGGAGGGTGTTGTTGAGGTGACGCTCCGGGTCGCCGGCCGGCTCGATCCGGTCCACCCGGCGGGCGAGCGCGGTCAGCAGGGCCTCGGCCTCCAGACGGGCGACGTGCTGGCCGATGCACTGGTGGATGCCCATGCCGAAGCCGACGTGGCCGGACGGGTCACGCGTGAGGTCGAAGCGGTCGGGATCGGTCCACCGTGCCGGATCCCGGTTGGCGGACCCGAGGAACATCAGGACCTTGGAGCCCTCGGGGACGACCGTCCCCGCGATCACCAGGTCCGTCGTGGCGGTGCGGAAGAAGGTCTGCACGGGTGACTGCCGGCGCACCGCCTCGTCGAACGCCACCCGGGCCAGCGAGGGCCGTTCGCGCAGCAGCTGCCACGCACCGGGACGGGTGGCGAAGGCGTGGAGTGCGGCGGCCAGGCCGTGCACGGTGGTGTCGACGCCGGCGGTGAGCAGGGAGCGGACCACCAGAGGCGCCTGCTCGTGGGTGAGGTCGCCGCGGTCGGCGGCGGCCCCGCGCGCGGACGCGGGATGTGCCATGACTATGCGTTCCGCGCCCGCCCCTGCCCACCCCCGGCGCGATTCACGTTCCGGATGACTGCGATCCAGGGTGTGGATACCCGTACCCGACGTCGGCGGAGCGGGGCGGCTGTCCGTCCCGTGCCGGCCGCGACGGCCCGTCGTGCGGCCCCTCGTGCGGGCCCGGCGCCGCCCCGAGCCGCCTGCCGACCCGCGCGGCGGTCTCCCGCAGCCAGATGTGCGCGGCGTCGTGCGTGTGGACCGGGTGCCACCACAGGGCCTCCCGCAGCGGGACCGCCTCGTACGGCGGTTCCACCACGCGTACGGCGGCGAGCGGCGCGAGGAGCCGGGCGAGGCGCGCCTGGACCAAGGCCAGCCGCCGGGTTCCCGCGACCAGCAGCGGCAGGAGGTGGAAGCTGTCGACGGAGACCTCGACGCGCGGCTCGATGCCGAGCATGCCGAGCTGGCGCACCGCGGGGGCGTCGTAGGTGCGCTGGTAGGTGACCCACGGCAGCCGGGCCAGGTCCTGGCGGGTGAGTTCCGTCTCCACGCTGGGGTGGTCGTCGGCGACCAGGAACACCCAGCGGTCGTCGTAGAGGTCGGTCGCCGGGAAGTCGCTGATGACACCGTGGGGCATGAACAGCCCGTCGGTGGCGCTGAGCAGGGTGGCGGTGTCGTCGACCACGGTGGGCGGCGTCTGGGTGAAGCGGAGCCGGATCCCGGGAGCCTCCTCGTGCACGACGCGGGCCAGCTCGGTGCCGAAGACGGCGACGGCGTAGTCCGAGGCGACCAGCCGGAACTCGCGGCTCTCCGTGGCCGGGTCGAAGTCCGCCTGGCTGGCGAACAGCCGCTCCAGGACGTCGTAGGCGGTGGAGGTCCGGTCCAGGAGGACCTGCCCGAGGGCGGTGAGTTCGTAGTGGCCGCCGACGCGGGCGAGCAGGTCGTCGTCGAAGTGCCGCCGCAGCCGGGCCAGCGCGGCGCTCATGGCGGGCTGGCTGAGCCCGATGCGCTGTCCGGCGCGGGTGACGTTGCGTTCCTCCAGGAGGGCGCGCAGGGCGACGACGAGATTGAGGTCGAGACGGGCCAGATTCACGGGCTTCCCTCTGCGGTGCGGCGCCGAACAGGGAGGAATAGACACGGTGGATGGCGAGCATCCACAGAATCGATTTCCCTGATCGCGGGTGGCGGGTCCAGATTAGTCCCACCGCAATCAGGAGGACATGTCTGTGAAACCTGGATCCGCGTCCGCGCCCTTCGCCGGACCCTTCGCGCTCGGCACTCTGTCGACCCCGGGCGGGCCCGCCTTTCCCGCGCTCGTCACCCCCGACTCCCGGGTGCTCGACCTGCGAGCCGCCCTGCACCAGGAGCACGCGACGGTCCTGACCCTCCTGGACGACTGGGACACGTCTCGTGAGCGGTTGCGCTCCCTGGCCGGCGACGGCGACCTCGCCCGCAGGCCGCTCACCGACTTCCGGGTGCACGCCCCTGTCGCGCCGCGTCAGGTGTTCCAGTCGGGGGCGAACTATCGGCAGCACGTGATCGACCTGCACGTCGCCCATCGGGCTCCCGGCGACGACCGGCCGGAGGAGGAGCGGCGGGCGGAGGCAGCGGAGATCATGGACCGGCGCGCGACGGAGGACCTGCCCTACGTTTTCCTCGGCCTGCCGACCGCGATCACCGGCCCGTACGACGATGTCGAACTCCCCGCTTGGGCCGAACAGCCTGACTGGGAACTGGAGTTGACGGCGGTCATCGGCCGCACCGCCCACCGGGTGTCCGTCGCGGACGCCTTGGACCACGTCGCCGGCTACACCATCGCCAACGATCTCACCGACCGTGCCGGGGTCTTCCGCCGGGACATGCCGCAGATCGGCACGGACTGGCTGCGCAGCAAGAACGCGCCCGGCTTCACCCCGCTCGGCCCCTGGATCGTGCCCGCCGAGTCCCTCGCCGGAACCGACGATCTGCGGCTCACGCTGAAACTGAACGGCGAGACCATGCAGGACGAGTCCACCAAGGACATGATCTTCTCTGTGGCGCGGATGGTGTCCCACGCCTCCCAGAGTGCCCGCCTGCTGCCCGGTGACCTGGTGCTCACCGGCAGCCCGGCCGGCAACGGCATGCACTGGGGCCGCCTGCTGCGCGACGGCGACGTGATGGACGGCTCGATCACCGGGCTCGGCGCCCAGCGCACCCGTTGTGTGGCGGAGGCGGCACGGTGACCCTGGACCGCACCGACCCGGAGGGCTCGATCGCGCGGGCCGCCAAAGCCTTCTCCAACTGGGGACGTTGGGGCGAGGACGACGTTCTCGGCACGCTGAACTTCCTCGACGAGGCCGCCCGCCGCGGGGCCGCCGGGCTCGTCCGGCGCGGTGTCAGCTTCTCGCTCTCCCAGCGCTTCGACATGAACGGTCCGCAGAAGGGCTGGCGGCGGCGCACCAACCCGGTGCACACCATGCTCGACACCGGAACCGACGCGGTCCTCGGCAACCAGGGCTTCCCGCACGGGATAGGCGGTGCGGACGACGTGATCGCCATGCCGTTGCAGTGCTCCACGCAGTGGGACGGGCTCGGTCACATCTTCGACCACGGCAAGGCGTGGAACGGACGACCGGCCGAGCAGGTCGTCACTTCCGAGGGCGACCTCGTCACCGGAATCGAGCACATGGCCGCGCACGTGGCCGGCCGCGGCGTCCTGCTCGACGTCGGCCGCGTGTTCGGCACGGCACATGCCGACGCCGCCCCGGAGACCACCGGGACCGGGGGCGAACTGCCCGACGGATTCGCGATCACCGAGGAGCACCTGACGGCGACCGCCGAGGCGCACGGCGTCCGCGTGGGGCGCGGCGACATCGTGCTGGTCCGCACCGGACAGCTCACCCGGGCGCGCCGGGACGGCTGGGGCGACTACGCGGGCGGACCCGCACCCGGTCTGTCGTTCACCACGGCCGGCTGGCTGCACCGCACGGAGATCGCCGCGATCGCCACCGACACCTGGGGCTTCGAGGTGCGGCCCAACGAGTTCGAGCACGCCTTCCAGCCGCTGCACCAGGTCGCCATCCCGCATCTGGGCCTCCTCATCGGGGAGATGTGGGACCTGGACGCCCTCGCCGAGGACTGCGCAGCCGACGGCGTGTACGCATTCTCGCTCACCGCCGCACCCCTCCCCATCACCGGAGCGGTCGGCTCCCCCGTCAACCCGATCGCCGTCAAGTAGCGGTCGGAACAAGGGAGTTCCCATGACACCATCCCGTACGGTCCTCGTCGTCGGCGGCGGCGCGGCCGGCAACGCGGTCACCATCCTGCTGCGCCGTGCCGGATTCGCGGTGGACCTGATCGAGGCCAGGGACGACTGGAACGCCACCGCGGGCTCCGGCATCACCCTCCAGGGCAACGCCCTGCGCGTGCTGCGCGAACTCGGCGTGTGGGACCGCGTCGAGGCGTCCGGCTTCGGCTTCGGCTCGGTCGGCATCACCGCCCCCGACGGCACCGTTCTGCACGTGCAGAGCGATCTGCGCACCGGTGGCGACGACCTGCCCGCCACCGTCGGCATGCAGCGCCCCCAGCTCCAGCAGATCCTCATCGAGGCCGTCCGCGCGAGTGGCGCCGCCATCCGGCTGGGCACCACCGCGCAGTCCCTGGAGCAGGACGCCGACGGCGTCTCCGTCCGATTCGGTGACGGCTCCGAGGGCCGCTACGACCTGGTCGTCGCCGCGGACGGAGTCGGGTCCGCCACCCGCGCCGCGATCGGCATCACGGCGAAGCCCGAGCCCACCGGCATGGCCATCTGGCGCATCGCGGCCCCGCGCCCGGCGGGCGTGGTCCGCACCGACCTCGCCTACGGCGGTCCCGCGTACATCGCGGGCTACTGCCCCACCAGCGACAACACCCTGTACGCGTACGTCGTCGAGGCCCATCGCGACCGCGCCTCCCTGCCCGCCGAGTCCTACGCCGACGAGATGCGCGGCCTCACCCGGCACTACGGCGGCCACTGGCCGGAGATCACCGCGCACATCACCGACCCGGCGAAGGTCAACTACACGTGGTTCGACCGGATGCTGGTGGAGGACTCCTGGCACCGGGGTCGTGTCGTCCTGGTCGGCGACGCCGCCCACTGCTGTCCGCCCACGCTCGCCCAGGGCGCCGCGCTCTCCCTGGAGGACGCCTGGGTGCTCGCCCACCTGCTCGCCGGGGCCGAGACCTGGGACGACGCCCTTTTCCAGGCGTACTACGAACGACGGATCGCCCGGGTGCGGCCGGTGGTCGAGGCGTCGGTGCAGATCGGGCAGTGGCAGCTCGACGGCGTCCGCGACGCCGACGTGCCGGGGCTGATGGCCCGCACGATGACCATGCTCAGGGAGCTGCCGTGACCGGGCACCCCGAGTCCGCGACGTCCGTGAACGGACCCAAGGGGGCCGGGCACCGCGGATCCGGGCGCACCGAGTCCGGACGTACGGAGTCCTGGCGCACCGAGTCCGGTCCCACCGTGGACGTACACGCCCACGTCCTGCTGCCCGAGGTCGAGGCACTCGTGGCGGGTCTGCCCGGGCACGCCGAGGCACGGGAGCTCGACGCGCGCCGCAACGGCGCCGCCTCCCTCGCCGTAAGCGGCCCCATGGTCCGCGAACGCGTTCCGAAGATGACCGACGTCACCGTGCGCCTGGCGGCGATGGACGCGCAGGGCGTGGACGTGCAGCTGGTCAGCCCCTCGCCCTCGCACTACCACTACTGGACGGACGAGGAGACGGCCGAGAAGGTGTACCGGCTCGCCAACGAGGCGGTGGCCGCACACTGTTCGGACGCCCCCGACCGGCTGCGCGGGCTCGGCCTCGTCCCCCTCCAGCACCCCGGTGCGGCGGCACACGCCCTCGAACACGCCCTGGCACAGGGGCTGGCCGGCGTGGAGATCTCCAGCCACGCCCCCGGCCGCGAGCTCTCCGATCCCGCGTACGAGCCCTTCTGGACGCGGGCCGAGGCGACCGGGGCGATCGTCTTCCTCCACCCCTTCGGGTGCACGCTCGACGAGCGCCTCGACCGGTGGTACCTGTCCAACACCGTCGGCCAGCCCACCGAGAACGCGGTCGCACTCTCGCATCTCATCTTCTCCGGCGTGCTCGACCGCCATCCCGGCCTGAAGGTGATCGCGGCACACGGCGGCGGCTACCTGCCCACCCACATCGGCCGCTCGGACCACGCCTGGTCGGCCCGCCCCGACGCGGCCGCCGCCTGCGCCCACCCGCCCAGCAGCTACCTCGGACGGCTGTACTTCGACTCTCTCGTCCACGACCCCGGCGTCCTCCGGGAGTTGGTCCGGGTCGCGGGAGCGGACCGGGTGCTGCTCGGCTCGGACTTCCCCTTCGACATGGGCACCGACGACCCGGTGGGCGCCCTGCGCGCCGCTCGGCTGCCCGAGGCCGCTCTCGACGCCGTACGCGGCCGGAATGCCGCCGCCCTGCTCCACCTCACCCCACCCCCGGGAGGAACCTCATGAGCGCCCGTCTGCTCACCCATCTGCGGCACGTCGACCTGGCCGTGCCCGACTACGACAAGCAGCTCGACTTCTACTCCGGCGTCTGGGGGCTGACCAAGGTCGCCGAGGACTCCGGCATCTCCTTCCTGGCCGCCGAGGGCTCCCCCGAGCAGTACGTGGTCCGGCTGCGCAAGGCCGCCGAGAAGCGTCTCGACCTCGTCGCCTACGGCGCCGCGAGCGCGGCGGACGTGGACACCCTGGCCGCACAACTCCTCTCCGGGGGAGTGCAGTTGATCTCCCAGCCGGGCAAGATCGACACGCCCGGCGGCGGATACGGCTTCCGCTTCTTCGACGTCGACGGCCGCACCATCGAGGTCTCGGCCGACGTCGCGGTCCGGCGGCACCGCAAGATCGAGGAGAAGGAGGCGATCCCGGTCAAGCTGTCCCACGTCGTCCTCAACTCCCCCGACCTGAACCGCACGCGCGCGTGGTACGAGCGCCATCTCGGCTTCGCCCTCTCCGACACCCTCAGCTCACCGCACATGGGCGAGGTCATGCACTTCATGCGGATCAGCAACCAGCACCACTCCATGGCGATCGCCCAGGGCCCGCACACCGCCCTGCACCACGTGTCCTTCGAGATGCGCGGCATCGACGAGTACATGCGCGGCTCGGGCCGGGTGATCCGCGCCGGCCACCGGAAGATCTGGGGACCGGGGCGGCACATGGCCGGGGACAACACCTTCACGTACTTCCTCGACCCGCACGGCAACACCGTCGAGTACACCACCGAGTTGGAGTGCCTGGACGAGGACACCTGGCACCCGCACGTCTACGACTTCTCCCGGCCCGAGGTCACCGACCAGTGGGGCACCGCCAACCCCATGAACGAGCTGATCGCCAAGGAGTCCTTCAACGACCCCGACCGCGGCGTGTTCGTGGCCCCGCCCGTCTGATCTCCCGGCAGGTCACCAGGGCCGCGGTAGCGGTGCTCGTTTCCCGCTCACCCCGCCGCGCCCTCCGTACCCGGCCCGGGGCGTTCGGGGGCCTCACACCACGCGCCACCACGTCCCCGCCCCGGCCGGGAACACCGGGGAGCCTCACCACACCCCGTCCGTCCACCTGCTCGCCCCAGGAGCCATGCCATGCGTTTCGCCGCATATCACCACCGACACCGCAACAGAGTGGCCGTCGTGGAGGACGACGGCACACTCCTCCCCCTGCCGGGTGTCTCCTCGCTGACCACACTGCTGGAGCGGACCGCCGGCCTGCCGGGGCTGCTCGCCGCCGGACGGGAGGCACTCGACGTCCCGCCCGGCCCGCACGTCTCCCAGGTGACGCTGCTCCCCCCGCTCCGGCCCGCCTCGGTGCGGGACTTCGTCACCTTCGAGGAGCACGTGGAAGGAGTACGCCGCTCCGTCGACGGCGTCTCGGGCGTCCCCGACCAGTGGTACGCGGCGCCGACCTTCTACTTCGCCAATCCGCACGCCGTCCACGGCCCGCACGACGGTGTGCCGATGCCACCCGGGTCGACCGTCCTGGACTTCGAACTGGAGGTGGGCGCGGTGATCGGCCGGGAAGGCCGAGACCTCACGCCCGAGCAGGCCCGCGAGCACATCGTCGGCTACACCGTGTTCAACGACTGGTCGGCGCGCGACCTGCAGTCGGCGGAGATGAAGGTGGGCCTCGGCCCCTGCAAGGGGAAGGACACCGCGACCACGCTCGGCCCGTATCTGGTCACCGCCGACGAACTGCAGCCGTACCGCGACACCGAGGGCTTCCTGCGGCTGGCCCTGACGGCCGAGGTCAACGGCGAGGTCGTGGGCAAGGACCTGCTCTCCAACATGAGTTGGACGTTCGAGGAGATGACCGCCTACGCCTCCCGTGGCACACGTGTGATGCCCGGCGACGTGCTCGGTTCGGGGACCTGCGGCAACGGCGGCTGCCTCGCCGAACTGTGGGGCCGGCACGGCGAGCAGAAGCCGCCGCCGCTCAAGCCCGGCGACACGGTGCGCCTCACCGTCGAGGGCATCGGCACCCTGACCAGCACCGTGCTGCCCGGCCCCGAGCCGGTGCCCCTGCCGACGGGGCGGCGTCGCTCGCGTGAGCGGCCGTGACCGACCTCTGCCGCAAGAGACTCCTGGCCGGGTCGTCGTGACCGGTCTCGAGGACGCCGTCGCCCACATGAAGCGCGGCAGCTCGCCCGGTCGCCGTCAGCGAGGCGGGTGGAGTGAATCCGGCGTGGCACCTTCGGCCGTGGCTGCGTCGGCGAGGGCCGCTGCAGCGGCTTCCTCCGCCTGCGCCTTGTCGCTGGCGGCCTGAGCGATCATGTCGTCCGCAGGCTTTTCCCGGGTGGCGGGCGACTTCGGCAGCACCTCGGTGAAGGCGCGGGACACGCCCTGCAGCGCGGAGGTGATCTCACTGGGGATCACCCAGAAGTTGTTGCCCGACCCTTGCGCGAGCTGAGGGAGCGCTTGGAGGTACTGATAGGCCAGCAGCTTGGGGTCGGGGTCGTTTCGATGCACGGCCTGGAACACCTCGTCGATGGCCCGGGACTGGCCCTCGGCTTGAAGGATGGCGGCGGTGCGGTTCCCTTCCGCGCGAAGGACAGCGGCCTGTTTGTCGCCTTCGGCGGTGAGGATCTGGGACTGGCGTTGCCCTTCGGCCCCGAGGATCGCGGCTCGCTTGTCCCGCTCGGCCCGCATCTGCTTCTGCATCGCGTCCTTGATGGACTGCGGGGGGTCGATCGCCTTGATCTCCACCCGGTTCACCCTCAGCCCCCATTTTCCGGTGGCCTCGTCCAGCACACCACGAAGCTGGCTGTTGATGGTGTCCCTCGAGGTGAGCGTCTTTTCCAGGTCCATGGACCCCACGACATTGCGCAGGGTGGTGACGGTGAGCTGCTCCACCGCCTGGAGAAAGTTCGCGATCTCGTAAAAGGCGGCCCGTGGGTCGGTGACCTGGAAATACAGCACCGTGTCGATCTCGACCACCAGATTGTCCTCGGTGATGACCGGCTGCGGTTTGAAGGAGACGACCTGCTCGCGCAGATCGATCACCGGATGGACACGGTCGATGTAAGGGATCACGAGGCTGAGTCCGGGAGTCAGTGTCCGGTGGTAGCGGCCCAGCCGCTCGACGTTGCGAGCGCGCGCCTGGGGCACGATACGGACGGCCCGCACCACGGTGAAGACCGCGATCACCGCGACAATGAGGCCGGCGATGAGGAACGCCGAGGTTTCCATCTTTCAGTCCCTGGGGTAGACGATCGCAGTGGCGCCGCGGATCTCCATGACGTCGACGGTTTTTCCAGGAGGAATCACCAGCGTCTCGTCGTAGGCGCGGGCCGTCCACTCGTCGCCGTCGATGCGGACCCTGCCGCCCAGGCCCGTCACCTCCGAGACGACATAGGCGGCCTTGCCGACCAGTGCGTCCATGCCGAACCGCTCCCTCTGGGGCTTCAGGACGTGGCGTAGGGCAACGGGGCGCACGAACAGCACCGTGATGGTGGCAACGGCAGCGAACACCACGAATTGCAGCGGCACCGGCAGCCCGAGAACGGCGGACCCCGCCGTGACCAGTGCGGCGGCGCTCAGCATTCCGAGCGCCGCGGTGAGAGTGAAGATCTCCGCTGCGGCCAAGACCGCGGAAATGATCAACCAGATCAGCCATGGGTCCATGTGAGTGCCTCTTCCGACCGACTCGGGCGCGAAGGGCCTGACTGATACGCCATGAAAAGTTCACCTCTTAGCCTTTACCCCTTTTTACCCCTTTCGGGGGTCCTGGGAACTCAGCTCAACGCATCGTCGCGCGCACCAGCGCTCCCCTGCGCCCGGACGGGTGCGCGGCCCCCTGCTGAGCCACGCATGCCTGCGGTGGGCCTCGCGTGGGTATCACACCGGCGCGCACCGTGCGCCGAGGGGCTGCTGCCGAGAGGTGGACACGTGAGAATCGTGATCACGGGTGCGTACGGGTTCCTGGGACGTCTGCTCACCGCGGCACTGCTGCGGGCGCGCTCGTTCGACGGCGAGCCGATCACCCGGCTGGTGCTCGTCGACCGCGTCGTGTGCCCGGACCTGCCGCAGACGGCGGACCTGCTCGTGGAAACCGTGCACGGCGACCTGACCGCCCGTCTCGGTGAGGTCTTCTCCGAACCCGTCGACGTCGTGTTCCACCTCGCCGCCGCGGTGTCGGCCGAGTGCGAGGCGGATTTCGACGTCGGCATGCGGACGAATCTGGACACCACGCGCGCCCTGCTGGAGGCGGTCCGGGCCCAGTCGACGGCCGGTGGACCCGTGGCACGGCTGCTGTTCGCGAGCAGCATCGCCGTCTACGGTTCCCCGTCGTCCCAGCCCCTGCCGCCCGTGGTGAGCGAGGCGACCGTGCCGCTGCCGCAGTCGAGTTACGGAACGCAGAAGCTCGTCTGCGAACACCTCGTCGCGGACTGCACGCGACGCGGATTCGTCGACGGCCGCGTCGCCCGCCTGATGACCGTCGTGGTGCGGCCGGGCAGGCCGAACGCCGCCGCCTCCGGCTTTCTGTCCGGCATCATCCGCGAGCCGCTCGCGGGCCTTCCGGCCACCTGCCCGGTGGATCCCGGCCTGCGCGTCGCGCTGGCCTCGCCGCGGCGCACGATCCAGGGCATCCTCCGCGTCGCGGAGGCCCGACGGGGTAGCGGGCCCGGATGCATCGAGGGCCGGACGCCGGTCAACCTCCCCGCCCTCACGGTCTCCGTCGCCGAGCTGCTCGCCACCCTGCGGCAAGTGGCGGGCACCGCTGCCGACTTGGTCACCGTCGCCCCCGACCCGGCGGTCGAGGCCATCGTCGGCTCGTGGCCGGCCGTCTTCGACGGCACCCGCGCCGCCGCGCTCGGCCTGGAGCCCGACCCGAGCTTCCTGTCGGTGGTCCAGGACTACCTGGCAGACCACTCGGAAGCGGTCCACCTCTCGTCCCGCGGCTGACTCTGGCACGGCGGTCGGCCCGCGCCCGGCGGGCACGGGCCGACCCTCCCGTGCAGGGGCGACGACCGCTGTCCCGGCGGCCGAGCCTCGGAGCGTCTCAACTGTCCCTTATGTGAACTCGATTGGCCCCCGGTCCGGGCCCGGCTAGAGTCCGCCTCGCACCACGTACACAGAAAGCACACAGGGGGCGGGACACATGAAGCAGATCAGGACCGCGGCGTGGGCGGGCATCACCGTCGTCGCGCTGGCCGCGACCACCGCATGCAGCGCCGATGCCGCGCGGACGACCGCGGACGCCGTCAGCCACGCCGACACGATCATGGCGGCGCTCACCCGGGCCTCCGACAAGGCGTCCGAACTCGGCTCGGCCGAGGTCGAGTCGACGACCACGATCACCGCGGGCACGGGCAAGCCGGTCTCCATGGACGGCACCTACTCCTGGGGCGACGGCGCCGCGCTCGACGTGGAGATGGACACGGCCAACGCTCAGATGCAGTCCCTGCAGGACGACCCCACGCTGAACGTGCGGATGGTCGACGGGGCGTACTACTACGAGGTGGACCCGCAGCCCAGCGGCCCGCTCAAGGGCAAGCACTGGATGCGCATCGACGTGTCCGCGGTACTGGGCGACACGGGCGCGAACAACGTCGCGGACAACGCCGATCCGACCGCGGGTCTGCGCTACATCGCCGCCTCGAAGAACGTGAAGGACCTGGGCGAGGAGACGGTCCGCGGCAAGCGCGCGACGCACTACCGGGGCAGTGTCGGAGCGGAGCAGATCAACAAGTCCGATCTGACGGCCGCGGAGAAGAAGGCGGCGCTCAAGTCCCTGACGCCGAACGGCAAGCTGGTCCTGGAGATCTGGGTCGACGAGGACGACCTGCCGGTGCGCATGGCACAGCGCGGCGCCGGCATGTCGGTCACCATGGACTTCCTGAAGTTCGGGGCCACGAAGAAGATCACCGCCCCGCCGGCCTCGGACACCGGCGACCTCACCGATCAGGTGGAGAAGGCCCGCGAGCAGTCGCTCGACCAGTGAGACACTGACACCGCCACACGCCAGGGGCCCGGCCGTCGCAACGGCCGGGCCCTTCGCACGCGTTGCGTCCCGCCGCGTGCCCGTGTCCCGGGCACGCGGGCGGACATGGCAGGGCGTTCGAGGCCCCGGAAAACCTGCGCCGGTTGCGGTCGTGCGGGAAGCCGCGGCCGCACTGCGCACGCATCCAGGCGGTGGGGGGGGGGGGGGGGGGGGGGGGGGGGGGGGGGGGGGGAACCGCCCCCCCCCCCCCCCCCCCCCCCCCCCCCCCCCCCGCGCGACCCCCCCCCCCCCCCCCCCCCCCCCCCACCCCCCCCCCCCCCTCCCCCCCCCCTCCCCCCCCCCCCCCCCCCCGCCCCCCACCTACCTCCCCCCTC